>JBEKFN010000328.1:0-4956 GCA_050013295.1 Terriglobales bacterium | reverse complement strand
GATGCCCAGCACGTCGGAGGGCAACATGTCGCTGGTGAACTGGATGCGCTGAAAGGTGCAGTCGATGGCGCGGGCTAGGGCCTGGCCGAGCGTTGTCTTGCCGACTCCGGGAACGCCTTCGATCAGCAGGTGGCCTCTAGCGAAGATGGAAACCAGGGCGAGGCGGAGAACGTCGTCTTTGCCGCGGATGACGCGGCGCAGACTATTCTCCAGTTCCGCGGCGCGGCGGGAGGTTGCCACCAGAGTTTCGGGAGCCATTGTTGCGATTCTACTATGGCATCGCGCTGCTAGCGGTTACGAATGTCACAGAGAAGTCCTCAGTTCCCGGTTCCCGGTTCTCAGGAAAACCGAACATTTTGCGTGGTTGCCGGTCACAGAGCTTTGGCCCTGGAGATCCCACAATCTGCAATGGAGGAATTATGGGGCGCTCGTATCGAGACTTGATCGCATGGCAGAAAGCTATGAAGTTCGTCACCGAAATCTGCGAAGTGACTCGGCGATTTCCGAGCGAGGAACGTTACGGACTCGCCAATCAATTGCGGCGAGCGTCCGTTTCGGTACCGAGTAGCATCGCAGAACGGCAAGCTCGCTTTTCCCAAAAAGAGTTCCATCACTTCCTGAGTCAGGCACCTGGATCTCTGGTCGAAATTGAAACCCAGCTTCTGATCGCGAGAGACTTGAAATACCTTCCAACCAAGGCGGATGGCCTGTTCGCTGCCGCCGACGAACTCGGCAGAGTCCTGAATGGACTCATTGCCTCGATCAATGATCGCGCGGCTCAAGCCGGGCATGTGTCCACTGAGAACTGAGGACCGGGAACTGAGAACTTATTGCCCGAATTCCGCCGGCCTTCCGGTCAAGCGCTCGATTCGTTTCGCGGTTGGCGGATGGGTCGAGAACAAGTTGCCGAAACTCATCCCACCTAAGAACGGCGCGATGATAAAAAGATGCGCGGTCGATGGGCTCGCTAGGAGCGGGCGCTGTTTGGAATAGGCTTCGATCTTGGCCAGGGCGCTGGCCAGGGCGTACGGATTACCGGTCCAGTGGGCTCCGGTGTCGTCGGCGCCGTATTCGCGGGACCGCGAGACGGCGAGCTGAATCAGCATGGCTGCGAATGGGGCGAGGAAGATCATGGCAATGGCTGCGATGCCACCGCCTCCGCCGCGATCGTTGCGGCTGCCGCGCATGCCGCCAAAAATCATGCCCCAGCGAGCAATCGACGCGAGCCAGGTGATCGCGCCGGCTAAAGTGGCCGCGATCGAACTGATGAGGATGTCGCGATTGCGCACGTGGCCGAGTTCATGGGCGAGCACGCCTTCCAGTTCTTCGTCGTTGAGCAGTCCGAGGATGCCCTGGGTTACGGCGACTGACGCGTGGTTCGGATTGCGTCCGGTGGCGAAGGCGTTGGGCGAGTCGCTCGGAATGAGGTAGACCTTGGGCATCGGCAGGCTGACTTTTTGTGCCAGGCGCTCGACGATGTTGTAGACGCGCGGCAGATCTTCGCGGCTGACGGGCTGGGCGCGGTAGGTGGCAAGCGCGATCTTGTCGGAGAAAAAGTAGGCAACGAAATTCATGACGGCGGCGAAAGCGAGCGCCATCAGCATGCCGTTCTGGCCTCCGAAAGCGCGGCCCGCCAGCATGAGCAGCAGCGTCATCGCGGTGAGCAGGAGAGTGGTTTTGAATATGTTGCTCATAAGGGTTGTTTCAGTGAGTTAGATGCTGGATGCAGGGTTTAGGCTCCTTGTGTGGAAGCGGGGCTTCGCCCCGCTTGGACGGGGCGAAGCCCCGTCCCCACACAGAGCTAACCCTCCCGCTTTAGCGCTCGCTCTAGCGTTTGGTCGAGGGCTGCTTTGGCTTTTTCGTAATCTGCGGGCGTGATCTTGCCTTGTTTTCGTTCTACCTCGAGTTGGAACAGTTCTTCTTTCAAGGCTTCGAGCAGCATCGACGATTTTGCGGTTGGAGTGCCGGTTTCCGGGTGCGCGGCCACGGATGTTGCAGCAGAAGCACGTGGCACGAAGGGTTCTGCCAAGGACTTGGCGGCTGCCTTTGTAGCTGACACTAGGACAACCGGGGTCGCGGGAGTTGCCGTTTGCCGTTTCGTGACCACCCATCCTCCAATGGCGAGCAGCACGGCGAATCCGAAGAGGATGGGCCAGCGATATTTCTGCAGAGCATCGGGAGCGTCGATGGGAACGCCGAGTCCGCCACCAGGCCGATTGTCGCTAGAACGATTGTCGCGTCCCTGTGTTTGTTGTTCCTGCTGCTGGGCCGCGCCCGAGGCGGTCTCTCCAGGCGACTCGGTGATAACTCCGTTGCCCTTCAGCGTGAAACCGAGCTGCTGGCCGGGCTTGGTCTGCTGCGCGACTTCCACGTTGCTGTCGCCCTGGTTGGGATCCTGCATCGATTGGTAGCTGGACGGATTCGCGGCCTTGAACTGCATCGTCTTGGGAAGAACGATGACGAGGTGGGCGGCGGGATAGAGCGGCTTGGGATCGATCTTGATCTCGCCGGAGTAAGGAAGAGTGAACTCGACCTGAAACTGAGTTTCTCCGGGACGGAGCGGGAATGCGATCGCGTAGCGGTTCTTCTCGGACGTTTTTTCGGGATCTGGAACGGCGTCGGCGCTGATCGGCTGGCCGTTCGGAGCGCGCGCCTGTAACTGCTCGATTTTTGCGCCGGCGGGCAGATAGAACTCGAAGTTGTGATCGTTCATCTGCGTCTTCGGGGGCGAAGAGGTGTTACTGACGACGAACAGGCGGATGCCCTGCATGGTTCCGCTGTCGGCCTGGAAGCGAATGACGTCGGCGGTCACGCTGAGGTCGGTGACTTTGGTCGCGACGTCATAGACCTGGACGTCGGCCGTGTTGACGCCGGGAGGCGCCATTTGGTGATAGTTAACTCCCTGATGGACGGCGCGGATGAGGTGCGGCCCGGGTACGGTGATTTTGAAGCTGAATTTTCCGGAGCTGTCGACTTTGGTGCTGCCGCCTACGTCCATGCCGTTGGCGAGGTTGATGATGATGACTTCATCGCCGACGGCGGGCTTGTTGGTGGTGCCGTTGGTGACGGTGCCGGTCAGGGTCTGGGCGGCGGCGGTTTGCGCCAGCGAGAAGATAATGAGTAGAAGGGCGGACTGTGCGAGTTTGGTCAAAAGAACTCCTTGTTGCCGCAGATCGTTTTGCAATAAGCAGTAGCGCTAAGAAATCAGTGCCTCATAGGCCCTTGTGATCGCCAATCCAGAACCACAAATATCCATCGGCCCGTTTGATTGTCCGTGTGGTCGCGGGGCTTTGCCCCGCCCAGACGGGGCGAAGCCCCGTCACCACACTAACCGTGATGCGGGCGGACCATATCTCCCGGCCGTGGCGCTCTCCCACTCT
Source organism: Terriglobales bacterium (assembly GCA_050013295.1). GTDB lineage: Bacteria > Acidobacteriota > Terriglobia > Terriglobales > Acidobacteriaceae > Acidiflorens. The sequence continues at coordinate 1,576 of JBEKFN010000328.1, read as the reverse complement.
CTTGAATTGTAATGAAGGATGCTGCGAATTTGCTTTCAGCAGTGAAAACTGTTTGTCGGCGCGGGCGTGCACTTCTTGCGAGAGGGCATGGTATTGCCGCCAGAAATCGGTGGTGGCGCGATGCTGCATTGGCTGCTAGAGCGGTTGTACGCGACCGTCCTTTTCGTCGTCCAAGGCGCGCTGGATGGCCGTGTCGAGGCGTCCGGCCGCAAGATCGGATTGGACACGAGCGTCGATCGGCGGCGGGCAGTGCTGCTCGAGCCATACGTACAATTCCTCGATTTCGCGCGGCGTGAGCGCTCCGATGGCGCGTTCAATCTCTTTGATGGTGTTTAGGCTCATGGGACTGTTATTTTAACCCGCGCCGAGGGGAATCACCAGAACGGGGCCTTACTTTTGATTGAACCAAAAATTGGCTTTATCCCACTTCTCGTCGCGATTGCACCTAAAGGCAAATGGGCGCGTGGAATGCGCCTCGGATAGTTTCTTGAGTGCCTCCGCAGCCGTTTGCTGGTCCTTAACGTAATACAGCAGTTCTCGATTGCCGTTCCAGGTTACTCTGCCCACGAAAGCAAATTTTCCGATCAGCCGCAGTCTTGCGTCCACAGCATCTTCCCATGCGTTCAGGCTGTCAGCATCACTTCGGGCCGCCAGACCCTCGCTGCTCGGGCTAATTAAAGGTGTCGAAAGGCTCAGGAAAAATGGCAACTGTTGTATGTCCGGTGAATTGCGTAGACCCATATCGATCATTGCAATCATTGGATGACCGTCGGCCTCTCCCCTTAGAACGGAGAACGTTCCTCCCTGAGAGCCTGTGCTGGGCTTGTCTTGCGGACCCTTATCCTTCTGCGCGGCCAGTAAACCAGCGCCGGCCAAAATCATAATGACTATGACGAAGGACAACAATCTAGTCACAACGAGGTCCTGTCTTGAGTCGGCTACTACTCTATCGCAGAATCGAAATCTAATTGTCCAGAGCGCCTATCACACCACCTGCCCCGCAGCCTGCTCCAGCCGAGCGATCTCCGCCATGATCGCAGCCGCTTCCTCTTCGAGCGACGCGCGCATGGATTGATAATCCACATCTGGCACCTTGCCTGCCTTGTATTCGAAATTCAGATCGCGCAGGTTTTCGTAGACCGCTTCCTTGCGCTCGCGAAGATAGCCGAGGCGCGTTTTTTCTTCTCCGGCATAGACTTCGCCAGGGAAAAAGAAGACGTAGTAGAGACAGGCGAGCGTAATGACGGCGCAGACAAAAAGGGTCATCGGGCCGACTCCTTACTCCGGACTTCATTATCAGGTCGCGGCTTTTCGCGGGCGGGGGCGCCCGCGCCACACTTGCAAGACCGGATCATCATAGGTCGGTCTCCTTGCGGGCCTTGCGGCGGAACTCGTCGAGTTCGCTGCCGTGCGGGATGGCGATGCCATCGGCGAGGGCCGGTGCGGGCCGATTCTTCCACGAGCGCACGACGTAAACGACGAAGGCTATGCCGAGCGCCAAGGCGACGAAGGGCATGATCCAGGCCACGCGATTGAAGCCGGTGGCGGTGGGCGCGGCGATCACGGTCGGTCCGTA
>JBEKFN010000327.1:0-4961 GCA_050013295.1 Terriglobales bacterium | reverse complement strand
CCCGGTAAGCATTTCTGGCCTTGACCGCCTGGAAGCCGCAAGACTTTACCGCCTGCACCATGTCTCCGCGTGTAGCCAAAAGCAGAGCCGTCGGTCAAGCGGCTTGGTGCCATCATTGGTCAGGCAGCGGTCGGCTTGGCTGGCAGGCAGTGGTAAGCGTTTCTCAGATGTTGCATCGAGACTGTACCAATGTCGCAGAACAAAACCACATCGAATCCTCGCGGCAAACTCTGGCGAATATCCCCCACAAGCGTGCGGATCTGGCCAAAGGCCCGAACGTGTCGAAGGATCCTGCCTTTGTCGCCTTGTCTTGACCGATGGTTACTGCTAGCGGGAAGGGATATTTCGGCAAGGCTTGCAAAATTCCCAGCGGGGTGAGAGAACTCTGGCTATGAACTTCGATGCTTTGCGTTCTGATGTCTTGCGCTCTGATGTGTTGCGCTCTCCGGTGCCGTTCTTACAGCAGGTCGGGATCTGTGCAGATCAAGACTGGCTGCGGGAATACGAGGCATGGTTCGAACGCGAGGGGCAGGGAATCTCAGACGCGGTGGACCGCGCCGGCACGCCCTGGTTACGCATGTTCGATCGGTGGGGCGTGCGGGTGGATGAGATCCTTTACCCGCTCGAATACTGGCGCATGCTGAAACATGGATACCGGTCAGGCGTGCTCTGGCGAGTCTTTGAGCAGAATTCGCTGATACCGGCTTACCTTCTTCTCTACGCTACTGGTTTCTATGACCCCGGCTTGGCGTGTCCGTACACGGTCTCTCTGTCCACGGTTTCCCCGCTCTCGAAATATGGAGACGCCGAATTGAAGGCACGGTTCTTGCCCTGCATGTTACAGCGCTATGACGATGACAACGACAGTGTCTGGCAGGGAGCCACCTGGATGACGGAGATCAAGGGCGGGTCAGACTTAGGCGCGGCGGTAGAAACCGTAGCGCAACGGGATGGGAGTAAGTGGCGGCTCACCGGTGACAAATACTTTGCGAGTAATGCCGGGGCCGAATTGGCGGTGGTCGCGGCTCGGCAGGAGGGCGCACCGCAGAACGTGCGCGGGCTAAGTCTGTACTTGGTACCGCGTCGCGCTGAAGACGGGCAGCTGAACTATCGGATACGCCGCCTCAAGGACAAGATCGCCACTCGCTCGGTGCCAACTGGTGAGATCGAGCTTCGTCAGAGCGAGGGTTGGCTCCTGGGGCAAGCGGAGCATGGCATCTATTTGATTCTCGAAGTGCTGAACCTGTCGCGCGTCGCCAACAGCGTGGGCAGCGTAGCGCTCGCACAAAGAGCCATCGCCGATGCCTATTCTTTCGCGGAACGGCGTACCGCCTTCGGGAACCCGATCATCGAACATCCTTTACTTCGGAGACAGTTTGAGGACCGTCTGCGGGGGCTACGCGCTGCTTCCAGGCTGGCTTGGGAAGCTGTGAGTCTGCTCGACAAGGTATGGCAGGAGAAGCCGCCGTACTCGGATAGCTATCATCTGTTCCGGTTGGTCGCTCACCTGGCGAAGTACTGGACAGCAGAGTTCGCTCTGCAGACGGCCAAATGGACGATGGAAGTGCACGGCGGGGTGGGAACACTACAGGAATATCGCGTCGAGCGTTGGCTACGCGAGGCCATGATTCTTGCGATCTGGGAAGGGACATCGCATCGCCAGATGCTGGATGGACTGGAAGTCATGCAGCGCAAAGGTGCGCACAGGTTGCTGTTCCAGCATCTTGCGGGGAAAGCACCGGAGGCGCAGCTGCGCGAGATGGAAGCGCGGGTGGAACGACAACTCGGTTTGCCCGAGGTTGAAAGGGAAGCGACTCTGGAGAGGCTTTTTAGCGATCTGGCTTCGCTCACCGCAGATACCCTATTAAGGGAGCCGGGCTGATAAGCAATGATTCCGGCTCACTTTCATTGCTTGCCCTGGAAAAAGAATTTCGCGCCCAACGGAATGAGACGGGGCGAATCGGCACCAACGACTTCCCCCAAATATGGAGGTGTAATTGCTGATATTGCAGTCGACGGATTCCGAAAAACTGAGCGTGGTTGAAAGCATTGAACCCTTCTAGCCGAAACTGTGATCGACTTCTTTATGACTTCTTTACGAACTGCTTACCTCACTTTTATGGGGAAATCTGTCTAATTTCGACGATGGCACAAATGAGATTCGTGTCCCGGTGTGGACGCCGGATCTTTGCAAGGATGAGAATCGGTTGAACCTGGCCGTGCTGGTCAAGGTTTAATCGTGCCAAAAGTTAGTTTGCACTTGTTCAGTCGGGCAAACCCTGATCCGTACTTGGAGGAGGATATATGCAAGACCTGATCTTTGTCGTGGTCACGATAGCGTTCTTCCTGCTGTCGTGTGGTTATGTGCAATTCTGCGACCGAATTCGCTGAGAACAAATCGCCTGAGGCAAATCACTATGAATGCTGAATCGATCATCATGCTAATTGTAAGTGCAGGTTTGATGGTTTACCTGCTGTATGCCTTGCTGAGACCGGAGAAATTCTGAAATGACAACCAATGGCTGGATACAGATCTTCGTATTTCTGGCTGTGCTTCTGGCGATCACCAAGCCGCTCGGCGTGTACATGGCAAAAGTGTTCAGCCGGGAGCGCACTTTTCTCGACCCCGTGGTTCGGCCGATTGAGCGGTTGCTTTATCGCGTGACCGGCGTCGACGAAGAGCACGAGATGCGCTGGACCGAATACGCTTTCACCATGCTGCTGTTCTGCGGCGCCTCCATGCTGCTGCTCTACCTGATTGAGCGCGTGCAGCAGTTCCTGCCGTGGAATCCGCAGAAGTTCGGGGCCGTCGCTCAGGCACTGGCCTTTAACACCGCCGCGTCCTTCAACACCAACACCAATTGGCAGGCCTATTCGGGTGAGTCCACCATGAGCTATTTCACGCAAATGGCTGGCTTGGCCCGCGACAACTTCGGGTCGGCGGCGGTGGGGATTGCGCTGGCGATCGCATTCATTCGCGGCATCGTGCGCAAGGAAAAAGAGACCATCGGCAATTTCTGGGTCGATATGACCCGCTCCGCCCTGTGGGTGCTGCTGCCCGCCTGCATCGTCTATGCCCTGCTCTTGGTTTCGCAGGGAGCCGTGCAAAACCTCAGGCCGTATGACACCGCGAAGCTGGTCGAGCCGCAACAGGTCCAGAAGACTGGAACGGACGGCAAGCCAATGGTGGGGCCGGATGGCAAGCCGGTGATGGACACCGTGACTGACCAGACCATCGCCCAAGGGCCGGTTGCTTCTCAAGAGGCGATCAAGATGCTGGGCACGAACGGCGGCGGATTTTTCAACGCCAACAGCGCCCATCCCTTTGAGAATCCGACGCCACTTAGCAACCTTCTGCAGATGCTTTCCATCTTCGCGATCCCGGCAGGTCTTACTTACACGCTGGGCCGAATGACGGGGTCGCCGCGTCACGGCTGGGCGGTATGGGCGGCGATGGCGATTCTGTTCCTGTGCGGGGTTACGACGGCTTACTGGGCCGAGTCCCGAGGCAATCCTCTGCTGCACGGAGTCGACCACCACGCCACCGCGCTGCAGCCGGGCGGCAACATGGAAGGCAAGGACGTGCGCTTTGGCATCGCCGGTTCTGCATTGTTCGCCACCGTCACCACCGACGCGAGTTGTGGCGCCATCAATGGCCAACACGATTCGTTTACTCCGCTGGGCGGAATGGTGCCGCTGGCCAACATCATGCTCAGCGAGACCGGTTTTGGAGGCGTAGGCGCGGGACTGTACGGCATCCTGATCTACGTGGTGCTGGCGGTGTTCATCTCCGGACTCATGGTCGGGCGCACGCCGGAGTATCTGGGCAAGAAGATTGAAGCCTACGACGTGAAGATGGCGATGCTGGTCACGCTGGTTTTCCCGCTGATCATTCTGGTGCTCACGGGCATTTCATCGGTCGAGGGATTTGGCACATCGAGCATCAGCAATGCGGGTCCACACGGCTTGACGCAAATCCTCTACGCGTTCACGTCCATGGCCGGGAACAACGGGTCCGCGTTCGGCGGCTTGAACGGTAACACGCTTTGGTACAACACCGCGGGCGCGATGACGATGCTGGTGGGACGATACTTCATGATCATTCCCATGCTGGCGATTGCCGGCAACCTGGCGAAGAAGAAAACAGTACCCGCTTCGGCGGGTACGTTCCCGGTGACTACGCCCCTGTTTGCCGTTTTGCTCGTGTCGGTGATTGTGATCGTGGGAGCGCTGACATTTTTCCCGGTCCTTAGTTTGGGGCCCATACTTGAACACCTGCTGATGATGGCAGGGAAAACTTTCTGAGGCGGAACTTTCCGAGGCAGGCCTTTCCGAGGTAAGACATGGCAGAAAAGAAAAGCAAGAGTTTGTGGGACGCAAAAATCATCCGGCGTGCGCTGGGCGATGCCGTGGTCAAACTCGATCCCCGCACCATGATGAAGAATCCGGTCATGTTCGTGGTCGAGGTTGGCGCCGTGGTGACGACCGTGCTGTTATTTCGCGAGCAAAAGAGCTTCGCATTCAACCTGCAAATCACGCTCTGGCTTTGGTTCACGGTGCTGTTTGCCAATTTCGCGGAGGCCATGGCCGAGGGGCGCGGCAAAGCGCAAGCGGACACGCTGCGCAAAGCCCGGTCTGAAACCGAAGCCCGGCGCTTGCTGGCGAACGGGAAGATAGAAACCGTGCCGAGTGCGAAGCTGCGTTCCGGGGATATCGTAATGGTGGCCGCAAACGAACTCGTCCCGGGCGATGGCGAAGTCATCGAAGGCGTTGCCTCGGTGGATGAGTCTGCGATTACGGGCGAATCCGCGCCCGTGATCCGCGAAGCCGGAGGAGACCGGTCGGCGGTCACCGGCGGCACGCGCGTGCTTTCCGATGTGATCAAAGTCCGCATCACTTCGAATCCGGGAGAAACCTTCCTCGACAGAATGATTGCTTTGGTCGAGGGCGCAGAGCGGCAG
>JBEKFN010000326.1:0-4984 GCA_050013295.1 Terriglobales bacterium | reverse complement strand
GCAGCGGTTGATGAAGATGCCCTTGGCATAGAGAAGCGTCCCCATAGCTCCGTCACAGAGCACGGGCGATTGCTTCAGACGTTCAATAAAGTTCTGCGCCATCTTCTTGAGAATACAAGAAGGGGCGAGATAATTGAATCATTGAGCGATCAAGGCATTGAATCATTGAAGGTCAAAGGCTCTTGGATTTTCAAAATGCCTCAATGTCTAAATGCCTCAATGATTCAATGCCCCTTTCCGCCTTTGCTATAATCCTTATTCCTGCATCCAAGTGATTATCCCGCATGAGGTTGGAGTCCCAGGTTTGAAAAGATTCTTGATCCTTATCCTTGTGGTATTCCTGCTGCCCGCCAGTGTGATGTGGCTGAGTTGCGGCGGCAGCTCCTCCAGCAGCGGCTCAAAAACCAGCGGTCTCTCATACCGCGCCTTTATCTCGAATAGCGTCACAGCCAGTACCTTGGCTGGTGTGTATATCGTCAATGCTGTAAACGATACGCGTGGGCCCCTATCCCCGATTTCCGCCGGCAACACTCCGGGAATGATGGTGGTCACGCCCAACCTGGCCCAGACCCTGGTCTTCAGCGCCAACGGTACGCAATTCTCCGACAACCAGTTCACCATCATCGACAACGCCGGCGAATCCGCCGCCTCTCACGTGATCTTGCCCGGCATGACCGAGAGCGTCGTCGTTTCGCCCGACAGTTCCACCGCCTACGTCGCCGTGCCCACGTTCCCGGTGACCGGGCAATCTCCCGGAGCCATTGGAGTCATTGACCTGAAAGCGGGCGCCATCACCGCCGCCATTAGCTGTCCGCCTGTGAACCCCACCAACCCCGTCTGCGTTTGGCCCGGCACCGTGCCTCAAGGATTCAACCAGCCTTACCAGTTTCTCACCATGGGAAATACCGGCACTCGCATCCTGGCTTTCAGCGACAGCCAGGGCGCGGATTCCGTCGCGGATACGATTGCGGTGATCACGCCCTCGAGTGTGGGAACGCAGTATCCCGTTGTCACTTTCGTGCCCGGCTTTGACCATCCGGTGGCGGCGTTCTTCAACAGTGACGACACCTCCGCCTACGTACTGAACTGCGGCGCCGAGTGCGGCGGGCAACAAGCCAGCATTCAGCAGTTCAATCTGACGGATAACACTCTCGGCACGTATATTCCAGTTTGCATTCCCGGACCAACTCCAAAATCGTGTGCGGGCCCAGCCGCCGGCAGTGTAGCTCTGGTCAATGGTTCGACCATGTATATTGCGGGCACGCCGCCATTCATAGGGGGATCTCCGCAGCAGCCCTGCACAGGGGAGACGACTGCGGCACAATCCTGCGGGCTGCTCACCATCTTGGACCTGTCCACCATGTCCGTCACCAATACCGCGCCAATCATCATCACCGACGGATATCACAATCGAATCGCACTCGGCCCCAACGGACAGCTCTTCATCGGCGCCCGCACCTGCACCGAGATCGTCCCGCCCATTCCACCGCCAGCCGGGGCCGAGGTCCGCGGTTGCCTTTCTATTTACAACACGCTGACGAGCACCGTAGGCAGTGTTCAGCCCGGCGGTGTCGCAATTCCTAACCAGAACGGAGACGTGACCGGCATCCAGCCCATCGCCCGTCGCCAAGTGGTCTATGTGGTCCAGGGCGGATCACTCTCTATCTACGACGCCACGATCGATGCCTTGGAGTACAACCCGAACGATCCGTTTAACCCGGGTGAGGTCAACGGCCTCGTCGGCTATTTCATCGACGTCAAGATCGTCGATTTTTGAGGGGCGCTGTTCGTCGTTCGCTGTTCGCTATTCCCTGTTGGCCTCGGTCCTGGCGAATAGCGAATAGCGAACGGCCGACGACCGACGACCGACGACCAACGACCAACAACTCCCTACCGCGCTACCAGCGTCATCTCATGCGCCCGGTGTTGCTCGATCGCGGTCTGCGAAAAGGGAAAGGCGAAGGTCGAGCCTCCGTACCAGGCCGCCCACTGGTCCATGTAATACGGACTGAGGAAGATTCCACTCTCTCCCGTCACCAGGTTCAGCGTGCTTTCGTCAAAGTTCGCGAAGTTCCACGTCAGCCGTTCGGAAGCCCCAAACCCGCGGCTCCCCGCCTTCACCGTGTACGTGCTCCCGCTCAAAGGATGCATCCCCGGCCCCGTGAAGCGCCCAATCACCGGAAGCCGGCTGAGCAGCAGATGATCGATTTCAACCGTATAATCCTCCCCCCACTTCCATTGATTAAGGTCCGTCGGGACTTGCGAAGGAACCTGCGAAGCAACTCTCGAGGCATCTCCCGCAGCACCTCCTGTCTGCTTCACCGCGCTCTCAACCGCCGCCGTCAGCACGCTTCCGTAATCGGAGTATCCCGGCGGCAGCCAACGCGCCGGTTGCTTGGTGAGCACATTTTCCAGCCAGACCGACGACATTGCCCAGCGATAGCTCTTCCAACTCAGCAAGCCCGCGGCTGAATGCGTTCCATCCGCCGCCGCGCCCAGCTTCGGCGCCAGCAGCAACCGCGCCAGTTCCTGGCGCGCCTTCGTCTCAATCGTCGGCGCCGCTGAATCCGCCGACATCCGCCCATCCCAGTCGCGCAGAATATCCGCCGCCCGCTTTGCGCGATCGGAAGCGTTCGCGGCGTGATCGACAGCGTACACGAACTTGTCGGCGCAGAAGCGGTCGTAGGTCGACGACACATCCATCTGCAGCGCCAGCATATCCGAGGCCGCAAACTTCTTTCCCGATTCGAGCACCCGATAGATGCGATCCGTCCGCCACGGCGCTTCCCATTCCGTGCTGATCGAATATTTGTAGCCCTCTGGAGTGATGCGGCCGTTGGCGGTCGCCAGAATTCCCGACGGCGGATCGTAAACATGCGGCATCTCGTCGAAAGGAATCCAGCCTTTCCACTCGTGCGCATCGTCGCTGCCGCTCACCGGCAAGCTGCCATCGCCCGCCGCCCGGACCGGCACACGCCCCGTCGCCTGATATCCGATGTGGCCATCGACATCGGCGTACACCACGTTTTGTCCGGGCGCGCCAAACCCCGAGAACGCCTTCCGAAACTGCTCCCAGTTCTCAGCCGAGTCCGCGTCGAAGAACATCAATCCCATGCCGTCCTGCAACGTCCAGCGCAAGGCGATTTTGCGCGTCTCGCCGGGAAGCAATTCCGTCGGAAGTAAGTCATTAATGATCGGTCCATGCCGCGTCGTCACCACGTCGAGCGTCACATCCGGCTTTCCTTTGACGTGAATCGTTTCCTGCCGGTGCCGCGCATCAAGCCATCCTGCCGGAGTCTTGTACTGCCCTTGCGCATTGAACTCCTCGATGAAGTCGTCCTCCACAGTCGGACCAACGTTAGTGAATCCCCAGCCGATGCGCTGGTTGTGGCCCACAATAACAAACGGAACTCCCGGCAGCGTAACACCGGCAACGTCGAAGTTGCTGCTCTTCATTGTTGTCGTTGTTGGCATTGTTGTTGTTCTTGTTGCGGTTGCGGTTGTGGTTGCCGTTGTTGTTTTCAGGTGCGCCGCAAACCACAAGTTCGGCATCTGGTGGTCCAGGTGCATATCGTTCGAGAGCAGCGGCTTCCCCGAAACCGTATGCTGACCGGAAACCACCCAGTTATTGGATCCCGGCCGGAGAGAATCATAGGAGTATCCAACCCCGGAGAAATATTCAGCCCCGGAGGAGAATTCAGCCCCGAAGGAGAATCCAGCCCCGGAGGAGTATCCAGCCCCGGAGGAATGTTCAGTGCCGGGGGAGAATCCAGCCCCGGAGGGGCGACCGAACTTAGCCCAGCGCTTCAGCGCTGGGAAAAGCGGAACAAACGATTCAAGTCCCGGAGGGACGACCGAGTTCGCCCGCACACGAATGAGCTCGTTAGCGACGTGCCTCCCAGGTTGCAAGGCATTTGTGAAACCAGACCCCGGAGCCAGCGCGGAAATCAGCCGACTGTTCCCACCCTCCGGATCGACCTCTTCGTCGTCATCTTCATCGCTATCGCTGCTGTTGGCCGCGGGTTCCCCATCTATCCGGCGCACTTCAGTTGGCGGGCGGTCCCGCCAGGAAGAATTCACGTACAGGTCCGCCGTCAGTTCCGGTCCCAACTTCGCCAGAATTTTTTCGCGCTCCAGCGCACGTTCGTAGGGGTAGTGGTTCAGATACTCCACCAGGAGCGCGCCCACCAGCAGGGAATCCGTCACCGTCCACGGCCGCGGCGTGTACTTCAGCAGGCGGAATTCGAGCGAAAGCCGGTCGCGATGCGATTCGAGAAACGCATTTACTCCCCGAACGTAAGCCTCAAAATAGACCCGGTCGCGAGCGGAGATACTCTTCTCCGCCGCTTCCGCCGCAATCCGCAGCCCCAGAATCCGCTGTTCGCGGTCCATCTTCACCGTGTTTTCGCCGAACACTTCCGAAAGTTCTCCCGCAGCGGCGCGCCGCATCATCTCCATCTGCCACAGCCGGTCCTGCGCGGTCACGTATCCCTGGGCAAAAAATAAATCGTCGAGCGTAGCCGCCTCAATCGTCGGCACCCCGTGCTCATCGCGTATAACGCGCACCTTCGAAGAAATCCCAGAAACGGAGACACTGCCATCCACTTGCGGCACCGGACGGCGCGCGATCCAGTAGAGCCACCAGACCCCAGCGATGAGCGCCACCAGCAGAAGGCAAACGGCGTAGTAAAGCACCCGGAGCGCTGGATTGCGCCGACGGACTTCAGGCCGTGAAACCTCAGGCAGGGAAGTGGCAGAAGACATTACTGAAAGATTGTAGGGGTGCGTCGTGTCGGTGACAACCGCGCACTCTAATGGTCATGATAAAGCCCAAATTGTCATCCTGAGCGGAGTCGAAGGACCCCTACACCCTCCTCGTTCAGCAAGGACGCATCAGGGAGTTCTCCTCATGCACCGGGGGCGCTGGCCCAGCCTATCCGCACTCATCTGACCTCGGGGGGTGGCCCGTCCAAGCTTCGCTTGG
>JBEKFN010000325.1:0-4997 GCA_050013295.1 Terriglobales bacterium | reverse complement strand
TGACGAGCGTTTCGAGGCTCTGGTCGCGGGGATCGTTGCCGGGTTTGTAGAAAATTACAATCCGGCTCGCGAGCGCTGCTGGATGGCAGAGAGCAACGGCCAGATCGTGGGCTCCGTTCTCCTGGTGGAGAAATCGAAAAAGGTGGCCAAGTTGCGTTTGCTTCTGGTCGAACCTTCGGCTCGGGGAATGGGGATAGGCAAACGCCTGGTCGCAGAGTGCATCCGCTTTGCCCGCGAGGCCGGCTACAAAACAATCATGCTCTGGACGCAGAGCGAACTCAGCGCGGCGCGCAAAATCTATCAGCAAGCAGATTTTCAGCTGGTGAGCGAAGCGCCGCACCACAGTTGGGGCCGCAAGAATCTTGTGGCCGAAACCTGGAGGCTGAAGCTTTGAATGAACGCCCGCGAAGTAGTGACGCAGAGCCTACAATTGGGGTGCGCCGCCCGGAGGTTGAATGGCATCTGCACCCGTCGTTCCGTCCGCGTCTTTGTTGCCCTTGCGAATTGAGGGACTGGTCAAACGCTTCGGTGAGTTGACTGCGGTCAACGGCATTACTCTCGAACTCAAGAGCGGGGAATGCCTGGGACTGCTCGGCCCCAATGGCGCCGGCAAGAGCACGCTGATTCGCGCATCGTTGGGCGCGCCATTCCGGACGCCGGTACGGTGACGGTCTTCGGCGACCGAGCCGATTCGGCGGGCACAATCGATAGGTTCACTAAGGTCTTCTGGCGGGATGAGCCGGTTTCACACCTCTGGCCGCAGGTGCTGGTGCTGCTTGCGGTCGGCGTGGTGCTTTGCGCTATCGCTCGCAGGCTGGCCCGACGGTGGGAATATCCGTGAGTCGGCTCTCCGCGCTTACTTCTTACTTGGATCGTCCGCCGGATTCACATAGTTAAATTGCAGTGGCGACATGCCATGGACCTGCACCACCACCTCTCCCGAGGCCATCGCATAGTGGTGCATGTCGGGATCGAGATAGGCGAAGCTGCCGGCTGGGAAGGTCATCATCTTGGCCTCATCCCACTGGTCGCCCATCCCGACCTTGAAATTCCCTGAGATTACCGTCACATTTTCGCGCTTGGGATGCCAGTGCGGCGCGATCTTGTAGCCGTCGGGCATCTTGAGCCAGATGGTGAAGTCGCCGGTCGTCGCGGTGGGGTCGCCCTCCAACACGGCTATCTGCGCGCCGGGAGCGACAAAGGGCGGTGGCGGGCCGTATTTGATCTGGTCCGGAGTGAACGCATTTTGGTGCGCCCCCGATTGGGCAAGCAGTAAACCGGCAAAAATACAACAGACAGTGAGCGCGATTGTCCTCATGTGCGGTGCCTCCTGGGAATATTCAAGCTGAAAAGCTCCTGAGCGTTATACATCAAATCGCGCTCCGCATTCCAGTCATTTGCGGTCGCTCGCTTGTTGGTGGAGAGCCGGGCGTCCCTGCTCGGTTGGACGGGCGAGACGCCCGTCGCTCCACCGTCGCGGGCGACAGGGGCTTTAAGCGGTAAGGTTTGTTTTCTCCCGTTACCTCCGTACCGGCCCTTATTGACAAAAATTTTCGATATTTTCTCAAAATATTCTTGCATCTGTGGAGATTTGCCGTAATCTCACTCTTGCGAACTAACTTCGCCGAAAATGCCCGGGAATCGCTGTCCACCCTGGGAGCCGCGTAAAGGAAAGTCAAGGGACGCGGTGGTGAGAGTGAGTCGCCTGAGGAGGAAGCCATAGAAATTGGCAACAGCTACCGCACGCCCTAACCTTTCGCAGCCTGGCTTTATTCCTGGCGCCGCTCCCCACGTCGCTCCCCAGAACGACAAGAAGACGAAAAACTCTATTCGCCTCACGCTGTGGCCCCTGGTCGCTGCGACCTTCTTTATGGTCTCGGGCGGAACTTATGGCACCGAAGACATCGTGCATGGCGCGGGGTACGGCAAAGCGATCCTCATCTTGCTGCTCACACCGCTTCTCTGGAGCCTGCCTACCGCGTTTATGATCGGCGAGCTTTCGAGCGCGCTGCCCTTTGAAGGCGGCTACTACGCCTGGGTGCGACGCGCCATGGGAAATTTCTGGGGATTTCAGGAAGCGTGGCTGTCGCTGGTAGCTTCCATTTTCGATATGGCGATTTATCCTACGCTGTTTGTCGCGTATCTCACGCGTATGTTTCCCTGGTTTCAGGAGAACCATCGCGGCGTGGCGGTCGCGCTCGGCGTGGTGATTGTCTGCGCTGTCCTCAATATCATGGGCGTGAAGGTCGTCTCGACTACTTCGCTGTGGCTGTTCTTTGCGCTGTCGGCTCCGTTCGCGGCTATTTTTGTGCTGGCGCCTTTCAAGATTCATGCGCTGGCGAACGCGGTTACCAAACCGACTACTTCCAACGTCGACATTCTTGGCGGGCTGCTTATCTGCATGTGGAATTACATGGGATGGGACAATGCGTCCACTATCGCCACCGAAGTGGAGCGCCCGCAACGGACCTATCCTCGCGCCATGCTGGTTGCGGTGGCCATCGTCTGCATTACTTACGTTCTTCCTTTTGCCGCCATGTGGATCACTGGGCTTCCGGCCAGCGCCTGGGAAACTGGCGCTTGGGCCGACGTTGCGCAGTTGATGGGTGGACCGGTACTTCGGATCGCGCTGGTGGCGGGCGGCATGATGAGCGGCTTTGGCATGTTCAATGCGCTGGTCATGAGCTATTCGCGGCTGCCGCTGGCCATGGCTCAGGATGGCATGCTGCCTAAGGTTTTTGGCAAGCTGCATCGGAAATCGCGCGCGCCGTGGGTTGCGATTCTGGCGCTGGCTGTCGGCTGGGGCCTGGCTCTCAATCTCGGCTTCGAACGGCTGGTCACGCTTGACATCATGATTTACGGTGCTAGCCTGACGCTCGAATTTGTCGCGTTGATCTGCCTGCGCATTCGCGAACCGGAATTGAAGCGGCCGTTCCGCGTGCCGGGCGGGCTGTTTGGAGCGATTGCGGTTGGCATTCCTCCGGTTCTGCTGCTGGGATTTGCCATCATTCGCAGCGAGCACGAAGTTGTGCTTGGCATGAGCTCGCTCTGGTTTGGACTGATCGTGATCGGCGCTGGCATCGTCGCCTACCTGATTAACCATGCGCTGAAACCGGCGGGCTGGGCTGCCGCGGAGCCGAAACCAGAGATGGCGGGATAGCGCCTGTGTGGGGACGGAGCTTCGCTCCGTCCTGGCGGGGCATAGCCCGGCCACCGTACAACCTTCTTTCTTTCTGGAACTTCGCCAACGTTTCACAACCCGGCTGTTATACATTAGTGAACAGCGGCGATGACCAAGCGTAAATCCAAGGGCGCGTACATGATCTCGGCGGTGGCTGAGATGTATGAGATCCATCCCCAGACCTTGCGCCTCTACGAGCGCGAAGGGTTGCTGAAGCCGAGCCGCACCGAAGGCAACACGCGACTTTATACGGATGAAGATTTGCAGCGGCTTGAATTCATCCTGTCGCTGGCGCGCGATCTGGGCGTCAACATCAGCGGCATCGCCATCATTCTTCAAATGCGCGAGCGCATGGAGGAAATGCAACGGCAGATCCAGGAGTTCGTGCAGTACATACAGCATGAGGTGCTGACGCGGGCCTCAGCTGCCGCCGATCCGTCGAAAGGCGCGATTGTGCCGATGCGACGACCGCTGGTCCCGGCCATGGATGCATCCCGTCGCAAAGACTCGCCGAAGTAGAGCTCACTCGCGCTCACTCATGGCTGCGGTGAAAGAATGTAGAGACTGGCCACAACGGCGCAGAGCAGGTTAGGCCGCAGGTCGGCTCTGGTACCGTGCGGCACTCGGCACGCCCTTCGGCAGAACTGAAGCATACCTTTCACTGCCGGTGTGGGCGGCGCAGGCGAAGTCCTCACGCCCATGTTCGTTGACTTCCAGATAGTCGGCGATGCTTTCGCAGTTCGAACGATTACAGAGAATCAGTCGATCCGGTGGATGGTCTAGGCGAAAGTATTCCATGAAATCCTCCAGTGATGTGAGTACGTGAAGATTGGACAGGCAAAGTGAGAGCCCCCGAGCGGGACGCCAAGCTTAGACTCAAACGAAAGCCGGCCGTACTTGAATATGCACGGACACGATCTCCGGGCTGCACCGCGAAGTCTAGATAGACTTGGCAGCGTCTTCGGCTGTGAACCTTCCCAGGAAGCTAAGAGGGGGAACTCCAGATGGGCTGACTTAGTTCAGAGAACCTGAACGAGTAAGAAAGAGGTAACTTGCTCAATTAGAATGCTAGGCTTGTGCGCCACCGTTGTCAACCTGCTGCGGGTGTATTGCGACAACCAGCCGATAAGAGAAAAATAAGAGCGCTGCGTCGTAAAGCACAATCGCTGGAACGGGGGATCAGTCGGTACCCGACGGTGTGGCGACCGGGTTGGGCACCTTGAGGTTGAAGTCAGGGCGAAGAATCGGAGCGCCATTGTCCGGCCCCGGATTCCATTCAAACGATTCCCCAACGGGAACCATGTCAACCCCCGCGTGGCGTTCAACCTCGGATTCATAGTTCGACATATGTGCTCCCTTCGCAAAAGTGTCACTCTCACCCCGGCAGCACGAACCCCGGCTGCCCTTGTAAGTCTGACGCTATTCGCCGCAGTTCCCTTGGGCGTAAGAACCTTTGTCAATTGTCAATGGCCACTATCAAAACTCCAGGCTTCGAAAAACTGGTCACAATCGATCCTCTTCTAAATCAGTGGTTAGGCCAGGGTCGGGATGACGCATGCAGTTGAAACAACACAACCCTTCGCTAGCGAACCTCCACGATTGAAAAATAGGCGGCCTAGAAACGCTTGTCTGTTCAAAATTGACCACGTTCCGTAACGCGCCTAATTTCCCGTTCGCGCAACCATGTGAAGATGACCGGAGTGACGATAAGCACGTGCAGCAGAGAACTCACCATGCCGCCGAGCACGGGCGTAGCGAGTGGTTTCATGACCTCCGCTCCGGTGCGGGTTGACCACATGATGGGCAGCAGTCCGGC
>JBEKFN010000324.1:0-5002 GCA_050013295.1 Terriglobales bacterium | reverse complement strand
GTCCACGGTGAAGGCACTGGAGCCATTGCCATTAGCGTAGCCCGAGTCTTCCCCGCCCTGTTGTCCGGCAATGCTCACCAGGCCGGTGTCGCCGTCGTAGCTGGTATTCGGCGTGAGCATCATAAAGTCGGTGTATTTTCGTCCGTTGAGCGGCAATGCCTCAATATACGACCGCTCGATCACGGTGCTGGCGGAGGATTCCTCCGGCCGCAGCAGCGGCGTCGTTCCGCTCACTTTAACTGTGTCTGTGCTGGCTCCCACCTGGAGCTTGATGTCCTGCGACGCGGTGTTTCCTACCAGCACTCGCACCAAGGCCTGGACATCGCGAAAACCTTTGACACTTGCCGTGATGGAGTAGGCGCCCGGCATGAGCACCGGAAAGCGGTAAAGTCCAGCATGATTTGTCTCGGCAGATTGTTGCACGCCGGTCGCGAGGTTGCGCACAACAACCGACGCTCCCGGTACTATCGCCCCGCCCTGGTCGGTGACCCGGCCGCCGAGCGAGCCCGTCAAAACCACATTCTGAGCGGTCAGCAACAGGCAGGTCGCGAACACGACCCAAACGCCGCATACCGCGAGGCGATTGACCACGGGAAGCGTTCTAACGCTTGGTCGAACGATGCACTTCCTTCTCATCCTGACGCTTCCGGGGATCGCGCCGATCCTGGAATTTGCGCTTGTAAATAGAACCTTCCGCTGCTCGGTGAATGATTCAAAGATATCCCCGGCTGTCCAAGATAGTAAAGGGACAGCCGGGTACTTGCGGGATTGCGGCTCTTTGGGTCTATTCAGAGCCGGTCTTGTTGGCTTCTTTCGCCTCGGACACTGTCTTGCCAGGCTTCAACGCGGGATAGGGCTTGCCGCCCATTAGGCCTTTCCAGAGGATCCGGTTGAATTTCTCCGTAGGGATCCGGTCTTCCCGGCTGAAGTCCATGCCCTTGGTTTGCGCTTCCCACCAGGCTGCATCGTGCGTGGGCTGTGGCAGGTTGTCCCTGTTGATGACGTACTTGTTGAGGATCGGAAGCGTGGTGTTGTAGAGATAGCTGGACGGGATGGCGGAGTAGGTCCAGCCCGCTTGCGAGATGTTAAAAGCGTTCGTCATTGGCGGAACACCCGCGTCATGCACTCCCAGTGGGGGCAGGCCCAGGACTTCTTCGATCGTCCGGAGCATGCTGACCGTCGAGTAGGGATCGGAGACGACCGCACCCTGCTTCACATAAGGTCCAATGATGAAGGCAAGACTGCGGTCGCCGCTGACGTGGTCGGCGCCATCCTGGGGATCGTCTTCGATCACGAAGATGAGCGTGTTGTTGGCGTAGGGGCTGTGGGCGATCTTATCGGCCGTCAGTCCTACTGCGTAGTCGTCGTCGGCAATCTGAAGTTCCGGCGTGTTCACACCGAAGCTAGCGGTGCCGAAGTTGCCGAAGTGGTCATGATCGTATCGCAGCAAGGTCAAACTGGGCATATTGTTGTGCTTCACCTGCTGGTCGAATTCCCGCGCCCATTCCACGTAGCGGAAAAAATCGGGGAAGCTCTGGTCGAAGGGACGGAAACAGAGATCGGTGCGATGGAGCAGGGCGACGTCCGCCGGGAAGGCTACCTGAACCGGAGGCTTCGCGGCACAAGGAGCAGTGAGATAGGGAGAGATGTTACGCACGTCAAAAGCACCTAGATCGGTGTAGAACCCGTAATTGCGAACGGAGAGGTGAGCCTTGAGTGCGGCATCCCAGATGTAGCCCATGCCCTCTTCGCCCTCGGGGCCGTCGGCTGCGACTTCGTTGGCGTTTCCGGGTAGCAGGTTTGGATCAGGCGGATAGAGCGGTTGCTCCACCTGGCGAGCGGCGACTCCCGTTATCGCAACGTTAATGTTGCGTGCCGTGCCTTCGCTATCGTACTGGCAGCCACCCTTTCCGTAGTTGACTTTAACGCATTTCTCGTTCATATCGAGAGCGCGTGCCGCCGTCGACCACTGCCAGCCGTCCATGCTCACCATCGAGCTGTCGTCGAAGTTGTCGAAGGTCACAAAGTTGTTGGCAAAGTTGTGGAAGTTCGGCGTGACGGAGGCCGGGAACTGGGTGTAGGCCGGATCCGCGTTGGCTCCGTTGGTTAGGTCGCCGAGGATCTGGTCGAAAGTGCGATTCTCTTTCACGATGTAGATGACGTGTTTAATGTGTTGTTGCAGGAACGTCATGGTCGCAATGTCGTTCGCGCTCAACTGGAAGTTGAAGCCGTTGTTTTGCGCCACCTGGCCGGTCAACCCTGCGAGCTGAACCGAATTGGGCACCGGCAGCGTCAGGAATCCTGAGTACTCGTTCTGCCACGCATACTGGTTGCCGCCGCCATCCTGTGAAAGCAAGGTTTGACACGCCGATCCGAAGCCGCCGCCCGGATCGTTGTTGATGTAGCGGCAGTTCAGCGGATTCGCAGTTTCTACGCTCTTGCCGTTCACGACGTAGAGAGTGGAGCCATCCGGACTGACACTCACAGAGTTGGGATACCAGCCAGTGGGGATGAGCCCTGTGACGACTGGCTTCTTTCCAGTGAGGTTGATGACCGCCACCGAGTTGGTGCCTCCGTTCGTGACGTAGGCACTGCTCTCGTCGGGCGAAAGGGTGACGCTGTTGGGATTGCTGCCCTTGGGCACCGATTTGCCGTTGCCCAGAGCATCGACTGGCGCGCTGGCGTTGACCTGGCCCAGCACCGTGTTGGTCGCGGTGTTAATGATGATCAACTCGTCGGAGTTGGCTGCCACCACAAACAGCTTGGTTTGGGCGGCATTGAGAGTCATCTTTTCCGGGTTGCCGGAGACCGGAATCCGGTTGGTGAGGGTTAGAACGCCCTTGCTGAAATTCAACACGTCGATCTCGCGGTCACGAACGCTGGAAACGTAAACGGTGTTGTTGCCGACTACGGCGACTCCGTATGGGAACTCTCCGCCCGGGACGCCGGTTTGCGCAGCGTTAATGATGCCGGGACGAAGATCGTACTCCTGGAGAACCACGCCGTGGACCAGGTCCACGGAGGTGATGGAGTCAGTTTCGTGGTTCGCCACGAAGAGCGTATTGCCGTCGGCGGTGATGCCGAGGATAGCGGCGGTCGGACCGGTCTCGGTCTCCTTCTCCATGAGGTCTCCGGAATGGCCGAGCGCGATGGGTGTGCCGAGTTCAGCCCACTTGCCGCCTTGCAGCGCGAAAGTGTGCACATCGTCGTCGCCTCCGCCGCCCACGTAGAATGCGGAAGCATTCGGAGCCCATACGATTCCATCGAAGGTTTCGTCAAAATCCAACAGCTGTACTACTTGCGTTTCGACCGGCGTACTGGGCGTGGAGATGTCATAAACGAAAACAAACTCACCGGAATCCGCCCCTGTGTAGTTGCCGCTGGAGTTCTCCATCAGGTTGTAGCCGCTGGTCAGGATCAGCAAAGTCTTGCCGTCCGGGCTAATGGCCGTGGTCTCGGCGCCATCCGGCGTATAAACCGGAAAGTCCGGCAAAGAAGTTGTCAAAGGAACAAATACCGACCCCGGGGCCGCGTTCGGTGTAATGGTTGCACCCGTCGGTAGAACTACCTGAGCAGACGCATAGAAGGTCACGGCCAGAATGGCCGCGAAGCTCGCGCCGCGAAGGAAATTTTTGGTCTTCATAGGTGATCCTCCTGAATCGTTTCGGTTGAAAACTCCAAGCCAAGACGGCTGAACTTCGGGAAAAAATCGAGAGGCTGGAACACCGAATAAATAAACGAGGAATGTTAAGGGTGGGTTATGGAATTGTGAAAGGTTGCTTACAGTTCGTCCTGCGGAGAACCGGGAGGAATTCGGTTTTTGGTTCTATTGTGCGCTCAAGCCGAACATTGCGATCGACCAGAAATGCGTCAGTATGCCTGCGAATGCCAAGCCGACCACAAACACCGCCCACCGGTAGCGCAGCCAGGAATCGCGCAGGCTCGACATCTGGGCAAAGACATCAGGCACATAGGCTGCGCAATAGGCGACGTTCGCGAGCACGGCCAGCACGAACAAGAGCAACACCGCATTGAACTGCACAACGCTTTTCGAAACCGGCAGTCCCTTCACAAAATGGATGGCCACGATGGCCGCGAGCAACAGGTTATACAGAATGCGCCTCGGTTCCCAGTAGCGAATCGCGTTGCCGAGATAGTCGCGCCATTGAGCGGTTTCCATGTGTCTCCCGTATTTCTTCGATTAGGCGGGGCGCTGAATCCCGCCTTCTTGTTTTTGTACGGCACGGAGCGCCCATGCCATGCGGGGGGTGTTATGGGCGATTCCGAAGCGGCCCTGAGCATCAAGCAGAATGATTCCACCGTGGCCGTTGAGGCGCTGCTTGAGATAGTTCATCGCTTCCTGCGCCGCCCACTCCGGCAGGCTTCCGGATTCAACGCGGTCCGCCGCCCACTTCGCGAGCACCAGCTTCATGATGGGTTCGCCCCATCCGGTAGTGGAAGCGGCGGCGCTGAGATTATCGGCGTAGCAGCCGCAGCCGATGAGCGAAGAGTCGCCGAGGCGGCCGGGAGCTTTGTTGAGCGTGCCGCCGGTTGAAGTTGCAGCCGCGATATTGCCATCATGATCGAGCGCGACGGCTCCGACGGTGTCGTGCGAAATGGTGGGCGCGAACAGATCATTGCCGTGGGTTGAGTCCTGCGCCTGATATGCGCGCAAGCGCTCGACCTCGCGAGGAATGATCAGGTCTTCGTTGCGGCAGAGAGCGATGCCGTGCTCGGCGGCAAAGCGCTCGGCGCCCTCGGCGACAAAATAGACATGCGGACTGTCGCTCAGAATTTTGCGGGCGGCGCGCACCGGGTGGCGCAGACGCTCGACGCATCCGACGCCGCCACCGCGGAGGGTCGCGCCGTCCATAATGAAAGCATCGAGTTGCACCTTGCCATCGCGGTTCAGGAAACTGCCGCGGCCGGCGTCGAAGGTTTCATCGTCTTCGAGAACCACCACGGCTTCTTCGACGGCGTCGAGAGCGGAGGCGCCACGCTC
>JBEKFN010000323.1:0-5030 GCA_050013295.1 Terriglobales bacterium | reverse complement strand
GTCCCGAATGAAAACCTGGTCCTTCATTGTGATCTGCCTCCCACCGGCAACTCAGTGTGCACACGGGCGTCAATCGCGGCCACTCCCCGATCCAACTCAACCCGATTCGGCACAATATGAGTGCCCACCGGTCCAGACTCGGTTGAACCAGACACGGCTGCATACACGTTTTCGCAGGACGTAATGATTGCCTCGCGCCCTCCCCGCATCAGGAATCGCAATACCGATTCGACTTTAGGTCCCATGTTGCCGGGCGGAAAGTGTCCGGCATCGGCATACTGCTGCAACTCGCTACAGCCCACCAGGTGCAGCGGCCTCTGCGTCGGCTTCTTGTAATCCAGATACACGTAGTCCGTGTCGGTAGAAATGACGAACAGGTCCACTCCCAGACGCGATGCCAGCAGCGCGGAAGCGCGGTCCTTGTCAATCACCGCTTCGACACCCTGCAATCTCCCCTCGCGCCACGCCACGGGGATGCCGCCCCCGCCGCAAGCGATAACCAGGACGTTCCGCTCCATCAGATCGCGGATGATTTCGAGTTCTATGATGTCCTGCGGCTCAGGCGAAGGCACTACCCGCCGATAGCCGCGCGCCGCATCTTCCACGATCTCCCAGTTTAACAGGCGCTTACGTTCCTCAGCATCGGCCCGGGAATAGAACGGACCAATCGGTTTGCTCGGTCTCCTCATGGCCGGATCATCGAGCGAGACCACGACCTGGGTCAGCACCGTCACCACCGCCGGGGCCCCCGTCAAGCCCGGTTTTGGCTTGACGGGGTGGAGCGGCACCTGCAAACCCGCAAGCCTAAGTTCCGTATCAAGCGATTGCTGCAAGACGTAGCCGATTTCGCCCTGCGTGGAGGCGTCACAGACATCGAGCGGCTGTCCCGGAACCTGGCTCGCTCCCCGTTCCGAGCGCAAGAGCGCCGCTCCAACCTGCGGCCCGTTGCCGTGGGTGAGAACAATGCGGTAGCCGTCGCGCACCAGTCTGGCGACCTCTGCCGCCGTGCGTCGCGCATTCGCCAGTTGCTCGGCGATGGTGCCCTTTTGGCCGGCGCGAATCAGCGAGTTCCCGCCTACCGCCAGCAGCATGGTTTTCATGGTTGTGCCTGTCACGCGTGCACCAACTCCGGTATGGTTGTGGGACGCACCGGCCCTACGACCACGTCCTTCATCAATTCGAGCATGATCGCCTTCTGGATATGCAGCCGGTTTTCCGCCTGCTGGAAGACCACCGAGCGCGGCGAATCAATCACGTCATTGGTCACTTCTTCACCGCGATGTGCCGGCAGGCAGTGCATGAAGATGGCATCGCGTTTAGCACAAGCGAAGAGCTCCGAATTCACCTGATAGTTCCGGAAAACGCCGAGCCGCTTGGCGGCGTCGGCCTCCTGCCCCATGCTCGCCCACACATCGGTGTAAACCACATCCGCCGCCGAAACCGCTTCTTTCGCATGGTTCGTGATCCGGCAACTGCCTCCTGTCTCTTTGGCCCGCTCGCTGGCCCAGGCGATCACATCCGCTTTCGGCTCATAGCCCGGAGGCGTTGCCACCACAACCTCCGCCCCGAATTGGGCGCCTGTGAACAGGAGCGAGTGCGCGACGTTGTTTCCATCTCCGACAAATGCGACTTTCAACTTCTCCAGCCTGCCTTTGACCTCCCACATGGTCAGGAAGTCCCCCATCGCCTGGCAGGGATGGCTGAAGTCGGTCAACCCATTGATCACCGGAATCCTGGCATACTCTGCCATCTGTTCAACGATGGCGTGCGCGAAGGTCCGGATCATGATGCACTGCACCATACGTTCCAGGTTTTTGGCCACGTCGTAAACGGATTCGCGCTGGCCGAGGTTGATCTCCGCCGGGGAAAGGTAGAGTGAAAAGCCGCCCAGTTGCTGGATGCCGACATCAAACGTCACCCGTGTCCGTAACGAAGGCTTTTCGAAAATCATAGCCAGAGTTTTCCCTTTGAGGGCTTCGCTATAGACATCAGGGTAGGCTTTGATCTGCCGGCCCAGCAGCAAAAGGTCTTGAATCTCCTGAGGAGAGAAATCTCTGATCGAAACGAAGTCTTTGGCTTTCATCGTCACACCTCCGCCGGCATTTCAATTTGCGCCAGGATCTCAGCCAGTCCGGGATGCGTGAGCTCTTCCACCTCGTAGGTAACCCGCAAACTGGGTTTGCTGAGCTTGATGACTCGCGCCAGGTCAATCGGCGTAGCGATCAAAACCAGGTCGCACGGCACGCTGTTGATGGTCTCTTCCAGTTCATGCCGTTGCACAACGCTATAGCCCATCGCAGGCAGAAGATTGGTCAGGTGGGGAAAGCGGTCAAAAGTGCCGCGTATGGAGCCGATTGCATAAGGCTTCGGGCACACCAACTCGGCCGCTCCCCATTTCCGCGCGGCCACGACTCCCGCGCCATAAGGCATTTCGCCGTGCGTCAGGGTCGGGCCGTCTTCCACCACCAGCACGCGCTTCCCCTTCACCAGTTCAGGCGTAGGCGCGGAGACCCGGCAGGCGGTTTCGAGAATTCTGGCTTTGGGATTGCTTGTGTGGATATTGTGCCGGACGGTCTCGATGTCCTGCTGCGCGGCCGTATCCACTTTGTTGATGACCACCACGTCGGCGCGCCGCAGGTTTACCTCTCCAGGAAAGTACGATAATTCGTGGCCGGGCCGGTGCGGGTCGACGACCACAATTTCCAGATCGGACTTGTAGAACGGCGTATCGTTGTTCCCTCCATCCCACAGAATGATGTCCGCTTCCTTCTCTGCCTGGCGCAGAATCCTCTCGTAGTCCACGCCCGCATACACAATTGTTCCCTGACGGATGTGCGGTTCGTACTCTTCGCGCTCTTCGATGGTGCATTTCTGGAAATCCAGATCTTCCAAGGTGGCAAAGCGCTGCACCGCCTCTGCCGCCAGGTCGCCGTAGGGCATGGGATGGCGGATCACTACCGGCTTCCAGCCCTGGCGCCGCAGCTCTGAGGCCACCAGTCTCGACAACGGACTCTTGCCGCAGCCGGTTCGTACCGCGCAAATAGAAACCACCGGGACTGACGACTTGAGTTGGGTGTGCTCGGTCCCCAATAACCAAAAATCCGCGCCGGCAGCCACCACGCGCGACGCAAGATGCATCAGGTTCTGGTGGGAGATATCGCTGTAAGCGAACACCACCGCATCCACCCGTTCGTTGGCAATCAGTTTCTCCAGGTCCTTCTCTTCAAAAATCGGTATTCCATCGGGATACAGAAAATTGCCTGCCAGCTCTGGCGGGTATCGGCGGTTTGCAATGTCGGGGATTTGCGAAGCGGTGAACGCAACAACGTGGTAGTCGGGATTGTAGCGAAAAATCACGTTAAAATCATGGAAGTCCCTGCCCGCCGCACCTAAAATGAGGATTCTTTTCATGGCTTTCCCCTTGTAGACCCACCCTTAATGTTATATGTTCTCGCGTCCTATGGAAGCTCAGCTGTGCTGCATATCACAGCCTCGTGTGACCCCGCGCAAGAGGCTAATTTTCAGGGGCCCAGCCCCTCGAACGCGCCCCGCCAAGCCGTTCGAACTCCGCACCCGGCCATGACGTGACCAGAATCACATAACTCACTGAAAACTAACGTCATAATGTAATGAGAAAGCGGGGCCTCACCCTCGACCCCCGGGGAAGGAGAGCGTATGAAAACAGCAACGATGGGAAGGGATGCGGTAATGATGCTCAGCCACAGGTTCGTCCGGCTCATTGAGGACCGCTCTGACGCCCTCGCCAGCGGCCTTCTGCACAAGGTTCAACGGTCCGTCCGTACCGAGGCCTTCCGCAAGGTTCCGCCAGACGAACTGAAGGAGCGGGTAGATGAAATCTATCGCCACCTCGGTGAGTGGCTGTTGGAGAAGAGCGAAGCCGACATCGAGCAGCGCTACACGCAAATTGGCACGCGCCGCGCCGCGCAGGGTGTCCCGCTGAGCCAGGTGATCTGGGCGATCATTCTGACGAAAGACAATCTCTGGGAGTTCATCCTCGATGAGTCGTATCCGGACCGCCCAGTTGAGATCTTCGGAAAGCAGGAATTGTTGCAGTTGCTCGATCAATTCTTCGATCGCGCAATCCACGCTGCCGCCGTAGGCTATGAGTGGGCGGCGGAGGCGAAAGTCAGGGCGGAAAGCAGGACCCGAAAAGCCGGATAGTTGAGAGTTGCGATCGCGAGATATCCTGCCCAGCACCCTGAGCTTGGTGAGTGCCAACTCGTCAGGTCGCGGAGGCAGGCAGAATCGTCCCCCGGCAACTGCCCAGTCCAATGCGACGGAACCCGTCCCCTTCGCAAAATCCCCGGAGGATGATTTCGTCTCCGTCTTCCAGAAATTTCCTCTCCTCTCCAGTCGGCAGCATAACCGGATCCTTGCCCCGCGAGGTGAGCTCCAACAGGCATCCACGCGCGCTCTTGTCCGCGCCCGACACAGTTCCGCTCGCCAACAGATCGCCAGGGCGAAGATTACAACCATTGCTCGCATGATGGGTCAGCATCTGCGCCATGGTCCAGTACAGGTCGCGAAAATTGCTGCGGCCCAAGACTATAGGAGCAGCGCCGCCTTCCCGCATCCGGACCGACAACAGCGAAACTTCCAGCCACAGGTCGAGACCGCCCTGCTCCCGATCGCTCTGGCAGAAGAGATAAGGCAATGGCGCCGGATCGCCTTCCGCCCGCGCAAAAGCAGCCGTGCGAAACGGAGCCAGCGCTTCCATCGTCACCACCCACGGTGAAAGTGTAGTAGCAAAACTCTTCCCCAGAAAAGGTCCCAGCGGTTGGTACTCCCAGGCCTGAATGTCCCGTGCCGACCAGTCATTCATCAGGCAGATCCCGAAAATATGTTCTTCCGCTTCGCCAATCGGAATGGTTTCTCCCAACCGATTTCCAGCGCTCACAAAAAAGCCCACCTCCAGTTCATAATCCAGCGCGTGGGTCGGCCCGAATCTCGGAGCGTTGTTTGGATCGGCGTCGCCATCGCGCGTCTGACCGGACGGCCGCCGGACCGGC
>JBEKFN010000322.1:0-5073 GCA_050013295.1 Terriglobales bacterium | reverse complement strand
AAAGAAGCCATGCACATATCCCATGCGGCGGAAAGCGCGCTGCGCGAGACCGACGACTATGTGACGCTCGGCAACATTCAATCCTTCTACGGGCGAATGGCGCGCCGGGAAGGCCGTTTCGACAAAGCGATTGAGTTTTTCGAGAGCGCCATTCGCTATTATGGCAAGCGCGATCCACGGCATCCGAACCTGGCGCGATCGCTGGCCAACATGGCGCTCGCCAAGCGCGGGATCGCTCTGCAGTTGCAGAAAAGAATCGACCGCGACGCCCAGCGGCGGCGGAAGACCTCGTCCAAGCGCCAAGGTAAGCCCGGCGCAACGGGCCTGGGTTCCCGAAATCAGGATGCTCGAAATCACGATGCTCGAAATCACGATTCGAACGAACAGGATTCGCGCAACCAGGATTCGCACAACCAGGATTCGCACGATCAGGATTCTCTCCAGTATGACTATCGCGGCCGCCTGGCCCAGCTTCGCCGCGAAGCGCTTGAGCACCTGGAGGCCGCCCGGGCCATCTACCAGCAGCACCCCAACCATCACGGAGCCGGCACGGTTTACCTGAATGCCGCGTACATCCATCTCGATAGCGGAGACTTTCAGCGCGCCGAAGAGGAAGCCGCCTCGGCGTACGACGTGGCTGAAGAAAAGCAGGACTACATTCTGATGGGCCGGGCGCGTATTCTGCAGTGCATGATTGAAAATGCGAAGGTGGAGGAAGAGATCGGAGAAGGCGCCGATCCGGGAAGCCATGCGCGCCGCGCACTCGAGTTCAGTCAGGAAGCGATTGACCTGGCGAAGCATACCCAGCATCATCTGCTGCTCGCGAACGCGCATCTGTGGCAAGGATTGACACGGTGCAATTCGTTTTTCGATAATTCGGAAGCGGCGCGCGAGTCTTATGACCTCGCGCGGGCATCCTGCGGGGCGAATCAACCCGACCACAACATGTGGCAGGATCTGCAGACCTTAGGCGCGAAAATTCTTCGCAAGGCAAGTGTCCATCCGGCGCTGAAGGCGTGGTCGCAGGGCGCGGTGGGCGAGAAGACGTTCCGGCAAATCAGCGAAGAATTTGCGGAGATTGTGATCGCGCAAGTCTGGGAGCGCGAAGGCCGTAAAGTATCTCGAGTGGCGGCTCGGCTCTCGATTTCTCCCAAAAAAGTGCGCCGCATCCTGGCGCGAGTGGGACGGCGAAAGCCGCGTCAACGTTAGTTGGGGGTGGTATTTCGCGGAAACGATAGGCCGATCCGGAACGCTTTGGCAGGAGCCGCGATTGGGGTACGGCCGCGTGTGATTTGCATCACCGCACCATAGACGATTAAAATAGTAGAGTTAGTAGTGTTAAACGGCGGCGCTCATTTCCGATCCGCCGATTCCAGGATGGAGAAAGTGAAATAGGAAGTAAAATCGAAAATCTATGAAAATTGCAAAGGATGTAACGGAACTGATTGGCCACACGCCGCTAGTGCGTCTGAACCGGGTTACGAAGGGGGCGGTGGCCGAGGTGGTGGCGAAACTGGAAAGCCAGAATCCCCTGGCCAGCGTAAAAGACCGCATCGGTGTCAGCATGATCGCCGATGCCGAGAGTTCCGGACGGATTCAACCCGGTAAAACCGTTCTGATCGAGCCCACCAGCGGCAACACCGGAATTGCGCTCGCCTTTGTAGCGGCTGTAAAAGGCTACAAGCTCATTCTCACCATGCCCGAGACCATGAGCCTGGAGCGGCGTGTGCTGCTGCTGGCTTTGGGCGCGGAAATAGTCCTGACGCCGGGTCCACGGGGAATGAAGGGGGCGATTCTGAAAGCCGAGGAACTGATTGCCAGCACTCCAAATTCTTACATGCTCCAGCAATTTGACAATCCGGCAAATCCGAAGATTCACTTCGAAACTACCGGTCCCGAGATTTGGGAAGACACGGACGGGCGCGTGGATTTTCTGATCTCTGGTATTGGCACGGGCGGGACGCTCACCGGCGTCTGCGAATACATAAAACCAAAGAAGCCCTCGTTCAAGGCGGTGGCCGTCGAACCGGCAGACAGCGCAGTCCTCTCCGGCGGACCACCCGGGTCGCACAAAATTCAGGGGCTCGGCGGCGGCTTTATTCCCAGCATTCTGCGCCGGGATTACATTGACGAGGTCATCACCGTGACCAACGACGAGTCAATTGACATGGCGCGGCGGATGCCGCTCGAAGAAGGTCTGCTGGTCGGCATCTCTTCGGGAGCGGCGGTGGTCGCGGCTTTGAAGGTGGCGAACCGCCCGGAAAATGCCGGGAAATTGATTGTTGTGGTTCTGCCGTCGTTCGGCGAGCGCTACTTGAGTAGTATCCTCTTCGAAGGACTCCGGAACCAGGCGTTGCAGATTCCGACGTCGCAACTTCCGGCCTGATCCTCAATCTTCGACCCATGCCGCACCTGCTGTCGCACATCCGCGAAGATATTGCCACGGTGCTCGACCGCGACCCGGCCGCCCGGTCGCGTCTGGAGGTTTTTCTCTGCTACTCCGGCCTGCATGCGGTGTGGTTCCATCGCGTCAATCATTGGCTCTGGAACCATCGTTTCTTCTTGATGGCGCGCCTCTTGTCGCAGGTTTCGCGCTTCCTGACCGGGACTGAAATTCATCCGGGCGCAAGACTGGGCCGCCGATTTTTCATTGATCACGCGCTATCTGTGGTGATCGGTGAGACGGCGATCGTCGGCGACGATGTAACCCTCTACCAGGGAGTGACGCTTGGCGGCACTGGTAAGGAGCACGGCAAGCGCCATCCCACGCTCCTCGACAACGTCGTCGTGGGCAGTGGCGCCAAGATCTTGGGCAATATCACCGTTGGCCACAATTGCCGCATTGGCGCTGGCTCGGTCGTGCTCCGCAATGTGCCCGACAATTCCACAGTCGTCGGGGTCCCCGGACACATCGTTCTTCGCGAAGGCAAACGCGTCGTTATCACCGACCCCAAACTGATCAACGACCCCCTCTCCGAAGCCTTGTCCGCAGTCGCATCTGAGGTGAACAGGTTAGCGGAACGAGTGCATCAACTGGAAGGCATAGGTGGAAGTGAGCCGCTTTCCGCGTCCCTGCAACGGATCATCGAAGACATCGATTACCAGATCTAGCATAAATGTTGCCAGCGGACCGAAGTGGTGCGTCGCCAGGGATGCGGCGTTCTTTATTCCTATCCCGACGAAGAAAACCCGAGCCTGCGACATGACGTTGTAAAATGGCAAGATGCCGTTACAACCAGGAAGTCCTGCGTTTAACAAGAAGCGCACGCCACCTCCGGACGAGACGTTTGAAGAAGCGGCCTATCTGAAGGCGCTGGGAGAAAAGCAGAGGGTCGTGAGCCTGAAGCTGGCCGACGGCGAGGTGGTCCGCGGCTGGATTGAATACTACGACAAGAATATGGTGCGCGTGACGCGCGACGATGGCCCGAATCTGTTCATCTTCAAGCACGAGATCGTGTATATCGCAGAAGACGGGCAGAAGAAGTAGTCAGCATTCAGCATTCAGTTCCCAATCCCGAAACGAAAGCCTGGACGTCGCATGACATCCCCTCAATCTCTCGACCTGATTTCTCCCATGCAGGCTATGGCTCGCGAAGCGGGCAGCCTGCTGATGGACTATTTTCGGCAGCACGTGAAGATTGAATATAAGGGCGACGTGGACCTGGTCACGGTGGCCGATCGCAAGTCGGAGGCGCTTATTCTGGAAAGGATTCGCCACCAGTTTCCCACTCATGACGTGATGGGTGAAGAGGGAGCGCGCATCGAAACCGGCGGCGAGTACAAGTGGTACGTCGATCCGCTCGATGGCACAACGAACTTTGCGCACGGTTATCCGGTGTTTTGCGTTTCGCTCGCGGTGGAACGCCGGGGACAACGGATCGCGGGAGTGATTTACGATCCGACACGCGACGAGATGTTTGCCGCCGAACTGGGCAGCGGCGCGCGGCTGAACGACCAAGCCATCCACGTGTCGATGACGCCTAATTTGGGGGAGTGCCTGGTCGCCACCGGTTTCCCCAGCCACAAGCGGCATAAGAACCCGAATATTTATTTCTATCACCAGCTCACGTTGCGCACCCACGGGGTGAGGCGGGCGGGATCGGCCGCCCTCGATCTGTGCTATGTCGCGTCGGGCCGATTTGACGGTTTCTGGGAATTTAATCTTAATCCATGGGATACAGCGGCGGGCGTGCTGATCGTCGAGGAGGCCGGCGGGAAGGTCACGGACTTTTCGGGCGGCGCGTTCCAGATCGCAAGCCGCGAGACGCTGGCGTCGAACCGTTTGGTGCACGACGCGCTCGTGCACGAGTTTCAGGAGATCCTCGCAGGCCGGGGCTTGGAGCCGTTGCCCAGTCCGGTCGCCTACGCGAACGATCGAAGATTGTAATGGGGAGCCGGTTGGCCGTGTGGTGGCGGGGCTTTGCCCCGCCGGGACGGGGCAGAGCCCCGTCACCACACAAACCCCCGTCGCTCCACCGTCTCTTTGCCGGCGGTACAATTACTTACGTGGGTTCGTCTCTTCTTGAACGCCAGATCGAAAAGCGCCCCGACAAGGTGCGGCTGCAAGGGCGCATTCTGTTTCTCACCGAAGACCCGGAGTTGATCAACAAGCAACTGGCGGGTTGGGATCTGCCGTGGGATGCGAAGAACCCCGCCAACAATCCCAAACTCCGCGACGACATTTCGACGGACGAGATTACTCCCGCGCATTGTTGCTTCTACTTTGATCGGACGCTCGGCGAGATCCCCTACGTTGGCTTGCGGTGCGGCGACACGCTGCCGATTGGGCGTGGCGATGTGAAGAAAGGCGGCTTCGTGTGCTCGGTGAGCGGCAAGCGGCGCGGCAAAGGCTCAAGTCGCGAGCAGTCGCCTTATGCCGAGATGTGCGCCGGAATTCAAGTCGCGATCGGCGAGAATATTGAGCGCATCTATAAACAGAACTGCCAGAACCTCGTGCTGCTGACTTCGACCTACTTTTCTTTGATCGACCGGATTCGCGCCGGAGAAGAAATTGCGCTCAGTGAATTCACCGCCGGGGAAGACGAGATCACGAAACAGGTGATCGAGTATGGG
>JBEKFN010000321.1:0-5093 GCA_050013295.1 Terriglobales bacterium | reverse complement strand
TCGGGAACCATCGTCATGCGGGCGGGCAAGCGGCCCAGCAGTTCGCCGTCGGCCTCGACATAGACGCGGTCTTCATGGTGAACATCATGATGAACATCGCCGCCGCCGCTATCGTCATTGGGACCGCCGCCGCCATCGTCATTAAGACCGCTGCCGATTTTCTCCGGCAACCGGCAGACGACCTCAGAGCAGCGGACCAGATCGATCCCGTCGATATCCCATTGGCGGCCGAGCAGCGCCCCCGCCACATACTGCAGATAGGCATTGCGGCTGGCGGTGCGGCACATGACGGCGCGCAGATCGCTGCTGTCGAGCGAAGCTCCGGGAACCAGTTCGCGCAGGATATTACCGAAAAAGCGGATTCTCACCGCCAGAAGTTCAGTCAGTAAGGCGCGCTGCCGCTGACCGCTTCCATTGGCATATTCAACCTCGAAGCGGCGCATGTTATAGGTCGCCCACAGTTGCCAGGCTTTGAGGTAGTAGGCCGTCATGCCCGAGCGGTTCTTGAGTTCCGCCGTCAGTTTGTAGAACAGGTGCGCGTCCACGCCGATTCCGGCGGCAACGGTGAAGTAGCGCGCGGCCGGTTGGCCGTTGAAATCCTCGTACTCAATGCGGCCGAGAGGAATGCGTCGGACCTTGCTCTTGCCATCGACGGCGGCTTGAGCCGCGGCGCTCGGGCGGAGCGGGATTCCCAGGTCGTGGGCGAGAGCATTGGCGGTGCCGAACGGGAGAATGGCGAGTGCGACGGGCGTGCCCGCCAATCCCTGAATCACATCGTGGATCGTGCCATCGCCCCCGCAGGCAAAAACGGTGTCACTGCCGTCCGCCACAGCACAGCGGGCGTTGTCCCTCGCTTCCTGGCTGGAGCGGCAAATCGTAAGTTCAGTGCGAACGCCTGCCGACTGGATGATGCCGATGGCATGGTTCAGTTCTCCGTCGCGCTTTTTTCCGCGGCGGCCAGAGTTAGGATTGAACAGAATGGTGGCTTTATCCATGCGTCGGCTAGCTCTGCTTTCAGTTTATCGCACGTCCCGCTCCCACATGCCGCTGGCGTCAGAAGTGGAGAGCAGCTTCGGAAAGAACAAGAGGCGCTGCAGCTTTGGTGGGGTTCGCGTGAAGACGCGTTCCTCCTCGAATGCGACAAGGTCAGGAGTGGTTGCTTTGGCAGCCAGTCCGTACTAAGCTTGCCCGCAAGGTTTCTGGGGGCGTTCGTTTTAGTCATGATCGAAGTCCGTTAGGTTCACTTCAGGAGGAGGTTGGTATGAAACTGCTGACGACTGCGGGTGCCGTGCTACGTCTGACGATTTTCTTGAGTCTCACCATGGTTGCCGCCGGTCAGGATCACGCCATGGGGGCAGCGAAGCCGGTCACGATGATGCCCGGCCTGGGCGATTTGCATCATCCGGTTTCCACCGGGAACGCGGGAGCACAGGAGTTCTTCGATCAGGGACTGCGCCTGATCTACGCCTTCAACCATGACGAGGCGGCGCGCTCATTCCAGAAAGCGGTGGAACTGGATCCGAAGCTGGCCATGGCTTACTGGGGAATCGCGGAGGCGGTGGGGCCGAACTACAACGATCCGGCGAGCGAAGACCGCTTCAAGCAGGCGCATGAGGCGATTCAGAAAGCGGTCGATCTGAGTGGCAATGCCTCCGACGCCGAACGCGGCTACATTTTGGCGATGGCGAAACGCTTTCCGGCGGATCCGAAGGCCGATCTGCGAAAGGCGGCGGAAGATTATCGTGATGCGATGCGGGAAGTCGTAAAGCAACATCCCGACGATCTTGATGCGGCGACGCTGTTCGCGGAATCGGGGATGGACCTACATCCGTGGGGACTGTGGCATCGTGACGGTACGCCCGAGGAAGGCACAGAAGAGATCGTCGCGACCCTGGAATCGGTGATTAAACGCGATCCCGACCATCTGGGCGCGCTCCATTACTACATTCACGCTGTCGAAGCGTCGAATTCTCCGGAGCGAGCTTTGGCTGGGGCGAACCGCCTAGCTGCGCTGGCGCCGGCTGCAGGACACATCGTGCATATGCCGGCGCACGTGTACATTCGCACGGGAGATTACGCGGCGGCGGTGAAAACCAACCAGCAAGCGGCGGCGGTCGATCGAGCCTACATCGAGAGCAGCGGCGTGCAGGGCATTTACCCGATGATGTACTACAGCCACAATCTGCATTTCATCGCGATGTGCTCGGCCATGACCGGAGACTACGCGGAATCGCGCAAAGCGGCGGAGATGCTCGCGGCCCATGTGGAACCGGCGGTGAAGGACATGCCTCCGCTCGAAGGCTTCATGACCATCCCGATGGCGGTGAATGTGCGCTTCCACAAGTGGGACGCGATCCTCGCAATGAAGCCGCCCGATGCTGAGATGAAGACTACGGTTGGTTTCTGGCACTTTGCGCATGGGATGGCGCTGGCCGGAAAAGGCAGGGTCGGGGAAGCCGAAGCGGAATACAAAATCGTGGCCGACGCTGAGATGGCGACGCCGCCGGATGCAATTTTCGTGATGCCCGTCAACAACAAGACCAAAGACATTCTGAAGATTGCGGAAAACGTTTTGGGGGCGCAGGTGGCGCTGGCGAAAAAGGACAACGCGGCCGCCGTGAGTATGCTTCGCGAAGCCGTTGCCGTGCAAGATACGCTGAAGTACGACGAGCCTCAGGATTGGTTCTATCCGGTGCGCGAGTCGCTGGGCGGAGTGTTGCTGATGAGCGGCGATGCCAAAGGGGCAGAGCAGGTCTTCCGCGAAGACCTGGCGAAGACTCCTCGGAATCCACGGTCGTTATTTGGTTTGCATCGGGCGCTGAAAGCGCAGGATCGAAATTCCGATGCCTGGTTTGTTGAGCAGGAGTTTCGCAAGGCGTGGAAGGGCGGAGTAGAAGAGTTGAAGGTGGAGGATCTGGTGTAGTGGATTCTCTGTCGGCCGTTCCCCGAATCCTTTCGCCTCTAAACCACCTTCTTCTCCGCCCGCTCGCGCGCTTCTCCCTCATGGGCCAGGTGCATGCCCTTGAGATCCACTTCGAGAGACAGCCCGGTCAGGTCCACGCTGTTGGCAATTCGAAACAGGGCTTCGGAAATTCGGCCGATTGCTTCCCGCACCACGCGTTCGTGCTGCTCTGGATCGGTGACGTACGTCAGCATACTCATCTGAGTAATGGCGTTCCGAATGTGGTGGTTTAGGAAGGCGAGTTCCAGAGTGCGCCGGATCGATCGCTTACGTCGCTGTTCGATAACGATCGTCACCAGGGCGGTAACGACCACCGCTTCCACTATAGCCGCGGCCGTCGCGCCTACGTACCATGACGTGTTTCCATACCAACGCACAGCACTGAGTCCGACTCCAATGACCGCCGCCACAACGCCTATGATGCTTGCCGTGACTAGGGATTGGAAAAGAGATGCCGAACTGAACCTAAACACCTTCGTAGGGTGCTCGTAGAGGTGGGCCAGTTCATGCTGATAGGTCTTCATGACGAACCCCGCGTCACAAACGTATCTTTGTGCTCTAGGTTACCATTGGTCTCTAGTCTTGCCGGTAGTGTCATGTTAGATTACCCGACCGGCGAACCTTCGGCCTTTGGAAAAGCAAATCTGGACAGGAAAAAGGGGGAGGGGGCGATTGTGGAGGTCTGGCTACACAATGTCTGACTACCCAATATTCCCTCAGGGCCGGGGCCCACTCCCTCCAAACCAGCACGTTAATCTATCTCGAAAGTCAAATCTGTTCAATATTGCTCACTTTAGGGAAGTGGCGTAATTTGAGTAACTACCCACATTAGTTCCGCCGTGAACAACGCAGGTACGCGGCCGGACCACAACTAAGTTTGTTCTAGGTCTGAGAGCTTTGTACAAACCACTCCAAATAGTGTGTAAACCGCGCTCTCAATAGTAAGGAAGACTAAGGTTCGTATCAGGGCATCGCTTGGGCGATGCCGCAAGTTCTCCGAATTGAGATGCCCATTTAGCAGGCTGCGGAAAAACTCGGATTTTGATCTTGTTTTGAAGGGGCGCGGCTTCAGCCGCGCCGTAAGTGCAGCAAAATCAATTGCGGCTTTAGCCGTTGCGGACTGCACAGCGTGAAATCCGAGTTCTTCAGCAATCTGTCCAGCCGCTGAGGTCTTGATCGGGAAGGACTTTTTCCGCAGCCTCTACAAAACGTGCGATGATGTTTCCAGCTTCAAAAGGAGCATTTCCTCATGGCTAACGGATCCCCCCAGAATTTTTCCAATCACACGCGTCTTGATCCGCCCTTCCACTTTTTCATCTTGCCCGTATTTGCCATCACGCTAATCGTGACCATCGTCCATCTGGTCCGCAGGCCAGGGCTGCATTCGGCGTGGCTGGTGGTCGTCATGATCGCGGCCATGGCGGTCATCTTCAAGATCCGGCTTTATTCTCTCAAGGTGCAAGACCGGGTCATCCGGCTGGAAGAAAGATTGCGGCTCGCGTCCTTACTCGACGCCGCCCTTCGTCCCCGCATCGCAGAACTGACGGAATCGCAACTCGTCGCCCTGCGCTTCGCTTCCGACGCGGAACTTCCGGCGCTCGCCGCCCGCGCCCTGAACGAAAAGCTCGCCGCCGCCGATATCAAGAAAGCCGTCCAGCAGTGGCGTCCCGACTATTGGAGAGTATGAACTCCAGTGTCGATTGGTTGTGCAATGTTGGTAGACGCTGCCGGTCGTGCGGCCGCAAAGGATAGGATCGAGCTCGGATCAAAAATTCTGTAAGTTGCATTTCGGGGGCGATATGAGAGTGAGATTCGCAGTGGCAGCGGCGGTGATGAGTCTCGCGCTGACTGTCGCAGCCCAGAAGGAGATGCACATGGTCCATGCCAAAGGATCTTTCGACATCAAGATGACTCCCGCCGAACCAACCGACTTCGAGAAGGCGAACGACATTACTCGGGTCACATCCGACAAGACTTGGAACGGTGACTTCGAAGGCGTCAGCCATGGTGAAATGATCACCGGCTCGACCGCGAGCACCGGCTCCATGGCCTACGTTGCTATTGAGCGCATGACAGGCAAGCTTAACGGCCGACAGGGCAGCTTCACCTTCTCGCACCGCGCCACCATGAT
>JBEKFN010000320.1:0-5105 GCA_050013295.1 Terriglobales bacterium | reverse complement strand
CTCCGATGATTACCGCCGAAACCATTCGGAAGCTCAGCGACTTCCACAGCGCTCAGAAAGCGGCCATGACTTTGCTCAGCGCCGATCTCGACAATCCCTTTGGATATG
This sequence comes from Terriglobales bacterium, assembly GCA_050013295.1. Taxonomy (GTDB): domain Bacteria; phylum Acidobacteriota; class Terriglobia; order Terriglobales; family Acidobacteriaceae; genus Acidiflorens. Next base: position 4,997 of record JBEKFN010000320.1, on the reverse strand, counting down.
GACGCGTGATTCGCAGCAGTTTAGCGGCCGGGCGGGGACGCCCGGCTCTCCCTCGAGGGGCGGAGGTGCGGGCGATTGTGGAAGAAAAGTCGGCAAGCCCGGAGCAGAAGAAAATTCGCGAGATCAACTCCGGGTTCTATGCCTTTGATGGGCCCGGCTTGTATGAGTATATCGACCGTCTTTCCAACGCGAATGCACACGGCGAGTACTACCTCACGGACATGGCGGAAGTGTTTCACCGGGCGGGCAAGAAGGTGGTCGCGATCAAGACCTCGGATGCGAGTGAAGTGCTGGGCAGCAACACGCGAGCGGAAATGATGATGCTGGATGCGCGGCTGCGGTTGGCGAAGTGCCGCGAACTGCTGGAGCAAGGCGTTACGATTTTTTATCCGCACACCTGCGTGATCGACAGCGACGTGGAAGTGGGCGCCGATACAGTGATTGAGCCCTTCGCGCAGTTGCTGGGTCATACGAAGGTTGGCGAGGATTGCCGCATCGGCTCCTATAGCGTGATCGGGAATTCGGTGATCGGCGATCGTGTAACGGTGAAGCCGGGGACGATCATGGAAGACTCGCGGGTGGGCGCGGGGGCTGTGCTTGGACCGTATACTCATATGCGGCCGGGAAGCGAGGTGGGCGAGGAGGCTCACTTGGGGAACTTCGTCGAGACGAAGAAAGTCAAGCTGGGCAAGGGTTCGAAGGCCAATCACCTCAGCTATCTGGGCGACGCGGAAATCGGGGAAGGCGTGAACGTCGGGGCGGGCACCATCACCTGCAATTACGACGGCGTGAAGAAACACACGACAGTGATCGAGGATGGCGCGTTCATCGGCAGCGACTCGACGCTGGTGGCGCCGGTAAAGATTGGACGCGGCTCCTACGTCGCAGCCGCCAGCTGCATCACGGAAGATGTGCCGGCGGATGCGCTGGCGCTTGGGCGTGCGCGGCAAAGCGTGAAGGAAGGCTGGGCGCGGGAGAGGCGCGACGCACAGAAGGAAAAGCGTCGCTAGTGGCGCTGGTTTGGGGACGGGGCTGTGCCCCGTCCTGGCGGGGCACAGCCCCGCCACCACACAATCCGTCCCTCCACTTTGAAATGGAATACACTAGTCCCGAAGAAAAGCCATGACACCTACAGCTCAGGAAGTATCTCCGGTACGCTACGACGTTTCCCTGCTGACCGCCGAAGATTTTTATTTGTTCAACGAAGGCAGCCACTATCGCATTTACGAGAAGATGGGCGCTCATCCTGTGGAATCCCATGGGACCAAGGGCACCGTCTTCAGCGTCTGGGCCCCCAACGCCCGCTATGTGTCGGTGGTCGGAAACTTCAATGCTTGGAACCCGCAATCCCATCCGCTCCAGGCTCGCGGTTCGTCGGGAATCTGGGAGGGCTTTATTCCCGGCATCGAGAAGGGCGCATTTTACAAGTTCTACATCAGCTCCACCCAACTCGGTTACCAGATTGAAAAGACCGACCCGTTGGGATTTCTTGCGGAGAAACCGCCGCGCACCGCTTCCGTGGTCTGGGATCTCGACTACACCTGGAACGACGTGGCCTTTCTGGAAAAACGCGCGGCCGCAAACTCGCTGCACGCGCCCATGTCCATCTACGAGGTTCACCTCGGCTCCTGGATGCGCGTCCCCGAAGAGGACAACCGTTCTCTCACCTATCGCGAGATCGCGCCCCGCCTGGCCGAGCACGTAAATAAGCTGGGATTCACCCACGTCGAACTGCTGCCCATCATGGAGCACCCGTTCTACGGATCGTGGGGATATCAGACCACTGGCTACTTCGCTCCCACGGCGCGCTACGGCACGCCGCAGGACTTCATGTATTTCGTGGACTACATGCACCAGCACAACATCGCCGTGATTCTCGATTGGGTCCCGTCGCACTTCCCCGCCGACGGCCACGGCCTCGCCTTCTTCGATGGCACTCACCTGTTCGAGCACTCCGACTTTCGCCAGGGCTTCCATCCCGACTGGAAGACGTTCATCTTTAACTACGGCCGCACCGAGGTGCGCAGCTTCCTGATGTCGAGCGCCATGTTCTGGCTGGACAAATATCATGCCGACGGCCTGCGCGTGGACGCGGTCGCTTCCATGCTCTATCTCGACTACTCGCGCAATGAGGGCGAATGGATTCCCAACAAGTACGGAGGGCGCGAGAATCTGGAAGCCATCGACTTCCTGCGCCAGTTCAACCTCGAAGCCTACAAAGAGCACCCTGACATTCAAACCTACGCCGAAGAGTCCACCTCCTACGCCATGGTTTCGCGGCCCATCTATCTCGGTGGACTGGGGTTCGGCTTGAAGTGGGACATGGGCTGGATGCACGATACGCTCCAGTACTTCAAGCAGGACCCGATTCACCGCCAGTATCACCACAACAAACTGACCTTTCGCATGCTCTATTCGTGGCACGAAAATTTCGTGCTGCCCCTGAGCCACGACGAGGTGGTGCACGGAAAAGGTTCCCTGATCGGCAAAATGCCCGGCGACGAGTGGCAGAGATTCGCCAACCTGCGCCTGCTCTTGGCCTACATGTTCGCCCAGCCCGGCAAGAAACTGATCTTTATGGGCATCGAGTTCGGCCAGGTTAGCGAGTGGTCGCACGATCGCAGCCTCGACTGGGACGTGCTGCAATACCCGGTGCATCGCGGGCTCATGAACTGGGTCGAGCAACTCAACCGCGTCTATCGCATCGAAAATTCGCTGCACTGGTTCGATAACGATCCCAAGGGTTTTGAATGGGTGGACTGCAATGACGCGCCCATGAGCGTGGTATCGCTGCTGCGCAAAGGCAAGGCGGGGGAGAATCCCGTGCTCGTCGTTTGCAACTTCACGCCCGTTCCCAGACTGGGGTACATGGTGGGCGTGCCGGCGGGCGGGTACTGGAGAGAACTTCTCAACAGCGACGGCCAGGAGTACGGAGGCACGAACGTCGGCAACGCGGGAGGAGCCGAGGCCCTCCCAGAACAAACCCATGGCCGCCCCTATTCGCTGCGGCTGACGTTGCCACCGTTGGCAGCGCTGTTTCTAAAGAAGGTGTAGACGGGAATGGAGAGCCGGGCGTCCGTGCCTGGCCGCCGGACTGCTGGACGGGCGAGGACGCCCGTCGCTCCACCGGCGGAGTCCCACGCGGTCAGACCGAACGCTGCTCGCCTCGGAGATCACCATCGACCTTATTACGCTGTGCGTTTTATTCATTGTGTTTGTTGCCACCCTGATTCGGTCGGCGTTCGGCTTTGGGGAGGCGCTAATCGCCGTTCCGCTGCTCGCTTTCTGCATTCCGCTGGGCGTCGCCGCCCCATTGGCTGTGCTGGTGTCGATTACCGTCGCTGCCATAGTCGTCGTGCAGGACTGGAAGAAGATCCACCTGGGTAGCACGGGATGGCTCGTGCTCTCCAGCCTTTTTGGTATACCGTTGGGTCTTCTGCTTCTGACGAGTCATCATCAAAGGGTAGTGAAGGCCGGCCTGGCCGTGATTATCATTGCGTTCTCCGCCTATTCCTTGATCGGAAGCACACCGCTGGAACTTCGACGCGACAGTCGAGCCTGGCTCTTAGCATGTGGATTCTGTGCCGGTGTGCTCGGCGGAGCCTACGGGATGAATGGGCCGCCGCTGGTTGTGTACGGAGCGATGCGGCGGTGGTCAGCACAACACTTCCGGGCGACATTGCAAGGATATTTTCTGCCGGCCAGCGTCATTGGCATGGGTGGTTATTGGTTGGCGGGACTCTGGACACCCGCCGTAACCCACTATTATCTGCTCTCGCTGCCGCTCACGGTACTCGGCGTATTCCTTGGCAGAGCGATCAATCATCGCCTTCGCGGAGAGGTTTTTCTTAAGTACCTTTACTTCGGATTGGCAAGCATCGGAGTGCTTTTGCTGGTGCAGGCGATAGTGGGCCGGCTCTGAGTGGGTCCCAGCCCCTAAAGGGGCGGCTGATTTCGAAGAGCTTATGCTATCGCTAAAGCGATACCCTGATACAAAACTCGAGCTTTTCCCGCAGCGTGCTAGCTATTGCGGATCCGGCTATTGCTAACCCGGCACTCCCATCGGCACCATTACTCCGGCGCTCCCGCTCTCATGCTAGACTCGCAATGAGTCAACCACCTTTGCGGATGCGCATCCTCACCCGCTACATTCTGGGCGAAGTGGTCTCCCACGCCTTGATCGGCGCGGGCGTTTTTACTTTTGTCCTTTTCACCCGCGATCTTGGCCGCATCCTCGAACTGGTGGTCCGCAACAGCGCCCCGCTGCCTAGTGTTGCACAGATCTTTTTCTTCACCGTCCCGGTTGCGCTCACCTACACCATTCCCATGGGCGTGCTCGTCGGCATCCTCATCGGACTCAGCCGTCTGGCCGCGGACAGTGAAATTACCGCCATGCGCGCCAGCGGCCTGGGCGTATGGACCTTCCTGCGTGTGATTTCAATCTTCGTGGTGGTAGCATGGCTGCTCGCTCTCGGTAACAGCGTCTATATCGCGCCCCGCTCGCTCGCCGCCCTGGGACAGCTCCAGGACAACCTCAAGTCTTCTCAGGCTTCTTTCGAAGTCCAGCCCCGTGTGTTTTACGAGGGATTCCCGAAGATCATCCTCTACGTGCAAGACGCCAAGGCCATGTCTGGCGGAGCCCTCTGGAAAGGCGTGTTCCTCGCCGATTTGACTGACCCAGCCGCGCCGCGCATCAGCCTGGCGCGCGAGGGCCTGCTCGTCAGTCAGGGGCCCGAAACTCTGGACTTGCATCTCACCGACGGTTCGACTCACGAAACCGATCCCAAGAATCCGGATCAGTACCAGATCTCCACCTTCCAGACCACTGACATCCCCATTCAGGTCCCCCAACAAAACAGTCAGGAACACGAACCCACATCGCTGGCTGAGATCAAATTTGCCGACCTCCTTCGTGTCGCACCAACCGCCGACCCCGTCACCCGCCGCTGGCACCTCATCGAATATCATCGCCGCCTCGCGCTGCCGACCGCCTGCAT
>JBEKFN010000319.1:0-5117 GCA_050013295.1 Terriglobales bacterium | reverse complement strand
GTTTCCGCGAGGTGGGCCACCGCCGGGCGTATTACAGGGATCCGGCGGAGGACGCGATTCTGTATGCGCTTCGGTTCGCCGCGCGCCCCACCGGGGAGAAGCTGAGCGATTGAACCACGGGCTGCGTGCCTGCCCAGGCGGCTAAGAGCACAGAGCGATGGAGAAAGAGTGGCGAGTGAGGAAGGAGCGCTGGCAGAGTTAGACTCTGCCAGCGCTTTATTGGAGGGGAAGTCCGTGCGAGGACTGTTGCGGAAGGTCGCAGAGCTGGAACTCCAGTGAGTGGGGTTTGTTTTCGTCTCCGATGGTGATCAGAGCGTCGAGGATACATTCGAGGGCGGCGGCGGAACCCGACCAAACGCGGGAGAAAGACTCGCGATGAACCGCTAATTCGCCGATCAGGCGGCCGACCGCGTGGGGGCCGAGATCGAAATCGGCCAGAGTCGGGTCGCTGCCGATGGGCAGTGGTGGGTGGTGTGTTGGGGGAAGGCGGAGGGTGGCCCGGGTGAGCCAGTGGGCGATGAGCGCTCTGAGATGCTGCCGGCAGCAGACGCTCTTCATGTCTTTCTGCGAGGCGAGGGACGAATGCCAGGAGAGGATCTTCAGGCGGTCGAGCCAGCGATTTTCGACCACCAGGAACCATCCTGTGCGGCGAAACGTGTCGATGCCGCAAACCGAGCAAGGCGAGCGTTTTGTGATTGCGTAATCCATCAGCGGTCCCTTTGAAAATCAGCAAGCGCTGCCAGCGGCGCGGGTGAGGAATCGTGGACCCATGCGCTCGCTGAGGGGGACCGTCAGCATCCCCAAGGTGGTGTCGAAACGGAGCGTGAAGTGCGCGGAGCAGGCGTCGCAGAGCCAGAAATGTTCACGCCGGCGAAGTTTTCGCCGGTTGCCATTGAAAGCAGAGTTGAGGTCGGAAGGAATAGTTTCCGCCAGGAACAGTTTGCCTTCGCGTAGGGAGCGGAAGGGAACCGTGCACGTGGGGTTGGCGCACTTCTGCAGCATGGCTGGGTCCAATCTTCTCTTCGGTGGAGTTGTTGCCAGAGAGCTCTAAGGACATTGCACGCGAGAGGCCGAAAATGTGCCCACTACATCAGAAGCGGTTAAACCGTAGTTACAGTGAGTTAGGTTGCGGAAAAGCGATCTGGATCACGGTGCGCTGTGCGGCGCTGACGGAGAGCAGTCGCGGCCGCCGAATGGCCGTCATTGGAAGCGAACATTTCAGCTGTGATGGGGATCACAGGTCAGTTGGTCACTAGCGCACCATCCAGGTCGAGGCGGCGACGAGAACTCCTACGGTCGCCATCAACAGGCCGAAGTACCAGAATATTCGTCGGCCGGAGAGCAAGGTGATCGAGGTGACCACCAGGGCGATCTCCAGGAAGACTTCGCCGAGATCAAAGCGGTCGGCTTTGCGGTGGGTGAGGGCGAATTCCTGCTCGAATTCGCGGGCTTTGGCCTCGAGCTCCTTCTTCTCGTCTTTGTAGCGGTCGGCTTCGGCGCGGACTTTTGCTTCAAGCTTGGCGGCGGCTGCGGCGTCCTTGGAGGTGACCACGCCGGCCAGATCGGCGAATAGCTCGTCGGTGTGAAGGCGGATGTTCTTTGCCTGGTAGTAGGCCCACTGGTCGGTGACCTTGTTCTGCAAAATGACTTCTTCGGTATGGGTGCGATGGCCGAGCAGCGACACGGTTGCCACCAGCACGGCCAGCACAGCCATGGTCAGCGTGATGGGTGCGAGATCGGGATGCTCCCTGGCATGTTCGGCGTTCTCGTGCAGTTCGGTGAGTTCTTCGGTCATGGTGTCGGGCTCCTATTGAAACTTGTCGATGGAGAGCTGGGCGTCCCCGCGCGGCCGCCATCCTGCTGGACCCTTCGACTTCCCCCTCGGCTTCGCTCGGGGCTTCGGCAAAGAAGGGCAGGCTCGCAAGACGCCCGTCGCTCCCACTGCCAAACTCATTGCGCTGGCGACGATCTCTCTTACGACGACCTATGAGGATAAACCAAGTTGGCTATTCTCCCATCACTTTAATGATGACTCGTTTGTCGCGCTGGCCGTCGAATTCGGCGTAGAAGATCTGCTGCCAGGGGCCGAAGTCTAGCTTTCCGTTGGTGACCGGGACGATGACTTCGTGGTGGATGATCAGCGATTTGAGGTGGGCGTCTCCGTTGTCTTCGCCGGTCTGGTGATGGTGGTAGTTCTGCCGGAAGGGGGCTAGGGTTTCCAGCCACTGGTCGATGTCTTTAAGGAGGCCGCTCTCGTTGTCGTTGACGTAGACCCCGGCGGTGATGTGCATGGCGGAGACCAGGATTATGCCGTCTTTGATTCCGGACTTTTTCAGGGCGCTCTCGACCTGCGGCGTCAGGTGGATGTAGGCACGCTTGGTTTTCGTGTGCAGGGTCAGGTATTCGGTGTGGAATTTCATGCTTCCACATCTACCACGGGGAGGGGTTGGCAGGGGAGGAAAAGTTTCCGCGCCTCCGGCTCGGCGCGTTCAATTGTACGTACAATGTTCCACGTGGAACACTTGTGCAGGTTATAATATACGTATAGATATGTACATACATAACGCAATTGGATGGCCATTGTTACGCTGGGCGGGTTTGCAAGTCATTGATAATGCAGGGGGTCGGGTGTGGTTAAATAGACACTGGCGGGTACTTATTACGCTGTAATTATTACAAAACTCATTATTTGGTGGGCGGGCGTCCCGGTTGAGCGTCGGTGGAGGCCACTTCTCGAAGCGCGAGAACTGGTGCATCCCCTGATTGATTCGGTCGAGGTTCAGCGAGAGATCCTCCTTATACTTCCCCGTTGATGTGGCCTACACGCCACGACAAATGACATCATCTGATGCTATAATCAGTGCCATGAGAACAACGGTTGCGCTGGATGACGATCTCGTACGCACCGCCCAGGAGTTCACCGGGGTGGCGGAAAAAACGGCGCTGATTCGCGAGGCGCTCAAAGCTCTCATCGAGCGGGAGAGCGCCCGCCGATTAGCATCCCTGGAGGGCACCATGCCGAAACTGAAGAATGTTCCTCGCCGCAGGCCGGGGCCGAATTGATTCTCGCGGATACCTCGATTTGGATCGACCACTTTCGTTCGGGAAACCTTCATTCCCGAAACAAAGAACTGCGGAAGCATCTGAACGAAGGGCACATCGTGATTCATCCCGCCATCATTGCGGAACTCGCGCTTAGATCTCTGGAGGAGCGCAGCAGGACGCTTGCACTGTTGGACCTTTTGCCCCAGGTGCAGGTAGCGCAACTGAGCGAAGTGCGGCGAATGATTGAGGCTCGTCGCTTGTACGGCCTTGGCATCGGTCTGACCGATGCACAGCTGATCGCCTCAGTCTTTATCAATCCGTCCACGCTTCTGTGGACAAGAGATAGGCGACTCCGCAAGGCTGCGGAGGGGCTTGGGATTCATGCAGGGCTGGCTTAGCACCCCGCCGCTAGTGGGCCCGCCCAAGCAAAGCTTGGACGGGGCACCCTCGCGAGTTCAAACGATTGCGATGGCCCGGGCCACCCGCCGGTCAATTCGTGCCAAGCCGCTTTTGGTAGATTTTTTGCTCATGGCGGTAGGCCACTTTAACGGGCCTCGTCAGTGTGCGTGCAGTTCCTGCAACCCATGCTGGCGGCGGACCTTGATTTTGCTTTCGTCTTTCCGGGCCTGTGCCAGATCATAGGCGAGCTGCATCCGTAACCACGTTTCCGGAGCGCTGCCAAATGCCTTCGAGAGCCGGATCGCCATCTGGGGGCTGATCCCCGACTTGCCGTGGATGACGTTGTTGAGCGTTTGCCGGGTGACGCCGAGGACCTCCGCTGCCTCGGTGACGGACAGGCCCAGGGGTTCAAGACACGCGGTTCGGATACTGCGTCCGGGGTGCGGCGGGTTTTTCATCGGCATGGTGTTTTGCTCCTTGATTGCCGCTTGCCTAGTGGTAGTCGGTCAGTTCAACGTCAAACGCATCCGCCCCTTCAAAGCGGAAGATGATACGCCAGTTCGCCCGCACAGTGACCCAAAAGCCTTTCAGTCCGCCCTTCAACGGGTGCAGGCGATAACCGGGAAGGTTCATGGCCTGTGGCGTTTCGGCTTCGTCGAGCCGGGCGAGAATGTCTTCAACCGTGTCGAGTAAGTCGGGACGTATCCCGCCACGGTCTCCGCGCTCATAGAGTCGTTTGAGGCCGCGATGCTTGAAGCTTCTAATCACTAGAGTACACCGTAAAGTGTACATTGTCACTTGTCAAGGTGGGCGGGTGGGCCACTTTAACGGGGGACGCGGGGTTCGTCTACGAATGCACTTGCGGCACGCCTGAAGGCGTGCCCTGATACGAATCTACTTCACTTCGTTCGAGATGACAATTTCGGAGGGATGCTGATTCGTCGGACTAAGTCACTATGTTTGCGCAAACCTACCGGGCAGCTGCCGAGCTTCGCTCGGCTGGGACGGGGCAAAGCCCCGTCACCACACGCGCTTACTTAGCGCATGGATTCTTCTATCTCCGAGATCCAGTTGGGACGTTTTAGGACTTCTCTTGGCTTGGGGCCGTCGGCGGCTCCTACTATGCCGTCGCGCTCCATTAGGTCGATTAGGTGGGCGGCTCGGCCGTAGCCTATGCGGAGGCGGCGCTGCAGGAGCGATGTGGAGGCTTTGCCGAACTCGACTACCAGGCGCACGGCATCGTTGAAGAGGGGGTCGTTATCATTGTCGTCGGCGGAAATTTCTCTGGAGCCGTCGTTATCGCCGGCTGGCGACTCGGGATCTTCTTTGGGCGTATCTAGGAATTTCTCCTGGTATTGCGCCACGCCCTGGGCCTTCCAGAATTCCACCACGGCTGCGATTTCCTTTTCGGTTACGTAGGGAGCATGGAGGCGGTGGACGCGGGCGGAGCCGGAAGGCAGGTAGAGCATGTCACCGCGTCCGAGGAGCGATTCGGCTCCGTTGGCGTCGAGAATGGTGCGCGAGTCTACTTTGGTCGCTACGCGGAATGAGACTCGGGCGGGGAAGTTGGCTTTGATTAGTCCGGTGATTACATCGACCGACGGGCGCTGCGTGGCTAGCACTAAGTGAATGCCTACGGCTCGGGCCATCTGCGCTAGTCGAGTTATCGATTC
>JBEKFN010000318.1:0-5124 GCA_050013295.1 Terriglobales bacterium | reverse complement strand
TGCAGCATGGGCGTGTAGTTGGTCTCGTTGATGGCGCCAAATCCGGGAGCGAACGCGCCCACGCCAGTGTCGCCATCGACCTGCAGATCAAGAATCTTGACGGCGAGCGTGTCCCCAGGCTCCGCACCCTCAACGAGAAATGGCCCGGCCAGGGGATTGTCGCCTTTGGACATGCTGAGCGTGTCGCCGGGCTTCCTGAGCGCGTTCCCGAAGCAGTCGAGGGTGTTGGTATCCAGGATGTCGCCCGACTTCAGACGCGCCACCGGTTCGGCGGTGGCGAATAGATACTTCACGTTGTCGATGGTGGTGGTGTAGTGGACGACGTTGCCCGTCTGCCCCTGAACCCTCTGCCCGTGAAACCCTGCCACCAGCATCACGCCCAACAGCGCCAAAGCGCCGCTTTTCAGCTGCATGCAGTTTGCCCCATTCCCGTTGGTTTGGCCTGCCTCAGAAACAGCACTGGTTTGAAAGGAGACAATTAGATACGGAAGGACGAGCGACTGTCAATGGCAAGCATCGAATCGGTTCTGTCTTGCACAGGAGTGTTTAAGGCCAATAGTTGGTCTTTGTCATGTTCCGGTAATCAAAGCGAAGCTAGCCGCCGTTCCCAGCGGCGACCGCCAGCTTCACCGGCCTGCGCTGAGATCCCGTCCTCTGATGAAATGCGTTTGGGTTGGTGGCGAAATCGAAGATCTCGGTCCATACCTCCTCGAACATTTCGCTAGTGAATCGCGGTGCCGACCGGAGAGCGTCGTATGCCTGATAGGTGCGGGCCGGCTCGCACCCATCTACCTCGCGCTCATGTTGTGCCACTTTGACTAGCTTGTAGTGACCGACGATGTCCAAGTGGTCAGCTAGGACGAGCACTGTTTCGCCTTTGGGCCAGAGCATGGAAGCGGTGTTGACGATGCCGTCGTTATCCCATAGCTCGATTGGCTCGGGCGGAGCCTTTCCCAGCACTCTCGTCACTTTGCCCGCCAGTGTCGGCCACCGGAATGGGCCGCCCGCGCACGCACGGTAACACAGACGATAGGAAAGATCGGTTTTGGCGCTCAGTTGGCGGTCCTTGGCAATTTCAGGATAGGTGAATGGGTTCGTGAGCTCCCAAACCGGTGCAGGGCAGCCGGAGCGGAAGCGAAACGGGCGGCCTCCCACGGTCACATAGGACAAGGTGCGGATCAACGGGTCGCGCCACAGAGCAAGTTCTTTCTTGCGGTCCTCGTCGTCGAAGTGAGCTGGGCTCTTCTTCCCCGGGTCGTGAGGCTGTGAAGTGAGATCGTTGATTACATGAAAATCCGAACTCATCAAGCGAAAATACAATGCGAGGTCGGATGCGGCCTCTTCCGCGTCGGCGGTCCGCGATGGACCCGGCTTACCGTAGTGTTCGTTGGCCTCGGTCAGAGCGTCCCGCAAGGCCAGGAGCAGTTCTGCTTCGGTAAAGAAAGCGGCGCCTTCGGCGATTTGACTTTCGATCTTGTCGAGCAGGTACACTTGTGAACCCGCAACGGCAGCTCGCAACTCGGCGATCCCCGCCTCGCGTAATACGGGGTGCGAGTGTACCCAATCAGCGACGTTGGTACCCCAGTGGGGCACGGAAAGGAATACGACGCCATCCAGACACTCCCGGATTGTTTGGCCACGCACGAAATATCCGCCGTCGTAATCCCGATCATTGTCGCGGTGGTGCAGGTCACAAACAAGCTGCCGGATGTCGAGCCCTCCAGTCGAGTGGCCCACCAGGATGATCTTATCCTTCTCTAGAATCTCCCCGCGAGCGATGCGCTTGGCGAGATATGCTCGCAATCGGGTTGCGCGGGTTCTTACCGCGGCGGTAGGTAAGTTGTCGAAATAGTGGAGTACTACTGGTACTGGGCTTTTGTTTCTCCACTTTCGAAACAGGCTTGTGATGCCCGCGTAGTAATGGACTTGCCCAAGCGCGTCGAAGCCGCCGAAGCCTGGTACCAGTACGATATGAAAGCGGTTGTGAGAAGCGAACCCGGTTCGGTTGGCCATCGGTCAGGACCTCTCGATCGCCAACAAAATTAGACACTTGCCGCGATCATTTGTCAGTGATGCATGCCACCGACTGATGTGATAGTCGGGGATACGACTACTTGGAAACAATCCTTGGGTCGCACATGCGGATTCTGCGGACAGCCACTGAATTAAGGATCACATTGCGTAACGCCCAAGGGGTGAGACGTTCAAATTACTGCCGAACGTGTCCATGGCCAATCACTTCATACTTGGCGGATGTTAATTCGGCTAATGCAAAAGGGCCGCGGCAGTGCAGCTTCTGCGTACTCACACCCATCTCGGCTCCGAAGCCGAACTCCCCTCCATCGGAAAAACGCGTCGAAGCATTCCAATACACCACGGCGGAATCGACCTGGCGGAGAAAGCGCTGGGCGTGCTCCTCGTCATTCGTGACGATGGCTTCGGAATGCTTTGTCGAGTAGCGGTTGACGTGGGTGATGGCGTCGGCCACTCCAGAGACAACCCCGATTGCCATGCACAGCCGCAAATACTCGTCTCCCCAATCGGAAGCCGTCGCGGCAACCACACCCATTCCCGTCGCCAGCCGAACAGTCTTTTCATCGCCGCGAACTTCCACGCCATGGTCGATCAGCTTTCTTACGATTCTGGGGATATATTCCGCGGCGATCCGCTCGTGCACGAGCAGCTTCTCCGCCGCGTTGCATACCGATGGCCGCTGGGTCTTGGCATTGATCACGATGCGGTCGGCCATCTCAAGATCAGCCGTGTCGTCCACGAAAATATGGCAGTTACCGGCGCCAGTCTCAATCACTGGAACGGATGCATTTTCGGTTACATAAGAAATCAATTCCGGGCCGCCGCGAGGAATCACCACATCGATCAGGCCGCGGGCCTTGATGAGTTCATGCACGGAGTCGCGCGTACTCGAATCCAGCAACTCGATCGCACCCTCGGGCACACCCGCCACCTGAGTCAGGATCTCTACCAGGCGCCGATTGCTATGGGCGGCCTCTTTGCCTCCACGCAGCACGACGGCATTGCCGGTTTTGAAGGTCAGCGCGACGGTGTCGACGGTGACGTTGGGCCGCGATTCGTAGATGATGCCCACGACCCCGAGCGGCACCCGGATCTTGCGGATACGAAGTCCATTCGGGCGCACCCATTCCCCCAAGGTCTCGAAAGTTGGATCGGGGAGCTTGGCCACGTCGCGCACGCCGGCGGCCATCAAGCCAATGCGGTCGGCATCCAGCAGAAGACGATCGCGCATGGCACCGGCGAGCCCCGACGATTCCAGATCTTTGCGATTGGCTTCAACAATGTCTTCGACATTCGTTTCCAGGGCGCCAGCCATGTCTATGAGGATGGCGTTCTTCTGAGCCGTGGAAAGCTGTGCCAGCCGCGAGGAAGCCCCGCGTGCGCGCAGAAGCTTGTCGCGAGTGGAAAGAGGAGTAGCCACAATGGTTGTCATCGTTTGAAGAAACTCGCCTTCAATGAGGCTCCACGCTGCGGTGGGAAATAAGTGCCGATCTTACGTTCGAGCGCCCAGGAAATCGCGTGGGCATGGTTCCCATTTACTATGGCAACGTTGACTCCAGCCTGGCTGGCTACCTTGGCGGCGCGTAGTTTCGAGCGCATGCCTCCCGTGCCTAGCTTGCTCTTGCCGTTGCACACCGCCTCCATTTGCGGGGTCAGCTTACGCACGGTGCGCAGCAGGCGTGGACGTTTGCCGCTCGGAACATAAAAACCGTCGACATCGGTCAGAAGGAGCAGCCAGTCGGCTTTGACAGCCCTGGCAAGCAGGGCGCTGAGTTCGTCATTGTCGCCAAACGCACCCGACAATTCACGGACCGACACAGTGTCATTCTCATTGACCACGGGGACGACACCCAGCTTCAGCAATTCGTGGAGCGCGTTCTGCAGGTTCTGGTAGCGGACCGCCGAGGTGAAGTCGTCGCTCGAGAGCAGCAACTGCGACACGATCTTCTTGCCGAAGAAAAGCTGCTGATAGGTATGCATGAGCGCGCTCTGGCCTACGGCAGCACATGCCTGCATCAAGGGCACACTCGTGGGCTTTGTGGTCAGTCCGAGATTGGCCATGCCCGAGGCGATGGCCCCTGAAGTGACGATCAGGTATTCGTGCCGCGAAAGGTCGAGTTGATCGACCAGCGTTCGCATGCCGCAGGTATCGATACGCCCGCCCGGGGCGATCAGGCTGGTGCCGACTTTGACGACGAGCCGCATGGGTACTGTTAATCTAACAAGTCTGGCGGGGTTTGGGGAGTGACGGCAGAGTCCCTGCTCAAGCGCTGACCAGGCTGTTTCGGTTGTGTAGTACGCCGAACCGCCGGGGCCAGCCGCCAAGTTAGCGAGATTGTTTCCCACGACACAACACTGGAAACCAGACGTGTGTTCGGGGGGCGCAGGAGATCCAGCGCCCGTGATACGCCAGCCTCGCTGTTGGGAAGGGTTCGGATCATGGTTGCAACACCGACATCGCGCCGCGCAAAACAGCAGCAAAGACTGCTGGGATATGTACGCCCAAGACCACCAGGCATAGAGCGCAAACGCCCATGACTGTGACCTCCGATGCCAGCAAAGTCGGTGGCACGCGAACATCCTCGGGCCTGCCCATGAGCATGGGCTGGAAATGGTGGAGCAGCGCGCCAAAGACGACGGAAATCGCGGCCAGCATGAGCACGGCGATGAAATAGTGTGCCGTCGAGAAAGCCGCGGTGAGAATCACGAGTTCGCCGACAAACAATCCAAAAGGTGGCATCCCGGTGATGGCGAGGCCGCCCAAGATAAGGGCGCCACCGGTCCAAGGCAGCGAAGAAGCCATGCCGCGAATGCGCTCCATGCGGAGCGTGCCGAATCTTCCCTGAACATTGCCGGCGGTAACGAACGGAAATGACTTATGAGGATATCGCAGCGCAAACCCAGCGCTTCGGTACTTTCTTTCATGTAGTTTGGAAATCTGACAGCGCGAATAGGGATTGGGGTACAATAGCCGCCGTTCTTGGGTCAAAAAGGAAATTCCGGCTTAGTGATAAAGGAATCAGTCTAGGCATTCGAGCCGCAGAAGCTTCTTGAAAGGAGCAGGCGCGATCGGCGCCGTGGCCACACTGG
>JBEKFN010000317.1:0-5128 GCA_050013295.1 Terriglobales bacterium | reverse complement strand
AGTGGTTGGGAAAATGCCAATGACAAGGGTTTTTGGGCAACTCTCATTCAACCCGAAATTGTCCGGGCGCTAACGAATCTTGCGATTGTTACAAAGGACCAGGGCGATCTTGCGGGAGCCCGGAAAATGGAAGAGGAATCTCTCGCCATCCGGCGCCAAATCGGCAACAAGGTAGGAGTGGGGATCGCGCTGAATAATCTCGCGGTGCTCTTGATCGATCAGGGAGACCTTGCGGGCAGCTCTCTCTTCATCTCTTCACAAGGGAAAGCTGCGGTGATATACAAGAACGACTGTCCTGAGACCATTCATGACCAACCCCTCGGCGAACCATTCCCGGAAAAAGTCTGGCTCGCGGCGCACGCTCGCGATCGATGTTGGGGGCACGGGAATCAAGGCCATTGTTCTTAATGCCAGCGGGAAGCCTCTGACGGAACGGGCCCGAGTTCCCACCCCTCCTCGCGCCACGCCGAAAAAGGTTCTTGCAATCATCGAGCAACTGGCATCGTCGCTTGGAGCTTTCGATCGCGTTTCCCTTGGATTTCCGGGAGTGGTGCGGGACGGCAAGTTGCTGACGGCGCCCAATCTGGGTCGCGGATGGGCCGGCTTCGGTCTGGCCGCTGAATTGGAGCGCCGTTTGCGCTGCCCGGTGCGCGTTGCCAATGACGCTGACGTGCAAGGCATGGGCTGCGTGACCGGCCACGGCGTGGAATTGGTGATCACGGTGGGCACTGGCTTCGGATCGTCTCTGTTCGTGGATGGCTACAATGCGCACTTGGAACTGGGTCATCACCCTTTTCGCAAAGGCCACACTTACGAAGATGAACTCGGCCATGCCGCTCTCAAACAGAAGGGCGCGGGGAAGTGGAACCGCCATCTGGTGGAAGCGGTGAAACTGTTGCAGGTCACTTTCAACTGCGATCGGCTCTTCATCGGCGGTGGAAACACTAAGTTCATCACGACGAAAATGCCGGCGAACGTCAGGGTTGTCAGCAATGTCGATGGCCTTCTCGGAGGCATCAAACTCTGGGAAGGCAAGGCTGGAAGGCTCCACCGAGTCGCCTGATTCGCTGGAATCGCCATCCACCCATTTCTGGGGGCTCCGAAGGTAGCACCAAGGAAAGCACCCGCAACCGGCCAAGCGCCGATACCGAGTTCGATCGTTCGATCCACACTCCGAACATCAGCGAGCATACGGTGCTACCCACCAGAATGCGCGCGAGGGAAAGGTCAGCGATGCCCACGACGGACCCGATCATGGCGGCAGCGAGGATTTCTTCCCAAGGGCCATGCAGCGCGGTTCCAGGTCAGGCTCAAAAACGGCCTCGCTACATCCAGAGTGTAAACGGCCTTTGCCGTCCACGCTCCATGGATCGTACACCCTGACTCCACCCGATTTTCATCCCGATGGGTGGGCACTGCATCTGCGTATCCAGCGGGCTGGTTTTCGGGAGAACCAGAGGCGGCAGAGCGAACTCAATTTAGCCCTTCCACCAGGTACAGATCTGCCAGAGTTCGGTGGAAGCCGTACACGAACGTCTTGCCATCGGGAGTGATCAGAATGGGGTCGATGGTGGCGACGCCAGCGGAATCTCCGGGGACCAGTTGCTTCCAGAGCGTCTTGCGTCCACTTGCCAGATCGAGCCGGAAGACTTTGGCTGGCACGTCTCCGGGCTGGTAAACGAAAAGAGAACGAGCGTCCTGACTCCAGCTGATGGGCAGGTCTGGGGACTCAAGCCCCGGAATCAATCGAGGTTCCCCATGGCCAGAAGTGGGGTAGAGATATCCTTTCAGATCAGGCCCAATTGCTGCTACCATTTGGCCGTCGAGTGAAACCGCGAACGTGGTTCCATTCATTCCTTCGGGCGCGATCGGCTGGGCCGCGCCGCCGTCAGCGCTCTGGAGATACAGCCGGACTCCGCGGCCAGGTTCATTTCCCGAGAACACAAACTGTTTCCCGTCCGGGAGCCAACGGGCGACATTATGGTTGATGGTGTCGTTGGTGAGAGGCCGAGCCTCTCCGGCCTTGGTGGGGAGAAGACGGAATTGTGCTGGCTCGCCCGGAATCTGAGCGATCGCCCACTTCTGGTCCGGCGATAGGGCCTCCGCCGTCCCCTCGCCGAGACGAACCGCCGCGGAACCATCAGTCTGGCGAATGTAAAGGGAATAGGTCAGCTCTTGCGTCTTGCCATACCGTGCCCCGCCGCCTACGCCTTCCTCGTCAAAGAGAACCGTCTTACCATCCGCAGAGAGATCTCCCGGGTAGGAATAGTCGAGCCAAGAGAGGTCGCGTTCCTTGCCGCTTTCGATTGAAGTGCCCATCAGTTCCCGTCGCCAACTAGCCCGCCCCATCAAGATGCGCCCATCGTGGAAGATGTCGAAAAGCATGAGCGTACCTGGCATCCGTACCACCAGACGCTTCTGTCCGGCGAGATTCACCGCCGACAAATCGCGGTCCAAGCCTGTCTCCGTGGCGGTGAACCAGACTTCCCGGCCATCGGCGGACCAGGCCAGACCTTGAACGCTGTACCAGTCCCCGGAAAGCTTGTTCTTGTTGCCGGAAAGGTCTACGACAGCAACCGAGCCGCTATCGTCTCCCTGCAAAGGGTGATCGAGGAAGGCCACGTAGTCGCCCTTGGGAGAAATCCGGGGATGGCTAATCCAGCCCCCGGTCTCATAAAGCACTTTGCCCACGGGATATTCCAGGCGGTTGCGACCACCCATATCGCGCACGATGGCGAGGTTGGTTCCATCCGGCGACCAGTCGGCCCACTGCACATTCTCCAAAATCTCTCGCGGCGCGCCACCCGCCAGCGGAGCACTGGCCAGCGTGCCCATATTCACCCATGTCCCGGTGCGATGGCTGTTGAGGGCGACTGCCATTTCGCCCGCGGGTGAAACGGCCAGCAGTTGGGAATGTTCGAGTCCAAGAGACCGCGATTCGGCGGCGCCTGGTCGTGCGCTATAGATTTCGACCGGGTGGCCCTGCCAAGCGGCGCTGTACAAGATGGTCTGTCCGTCCGACGCAAATCGCGCCGAGCGGATATCTCCACGCCGAAATGTGATCTCGTGATATTGCGGGTTCGGTACCTCAACCCGCCAAAACTTCTTCCCGGCGATCAACCCGGCTCCCGCTCCCAGCAAAAAACCGAGACCCACCACCGCCGCGGTAAATTTATTCGCTCGCGGGCTCGGCAATACGGCGTCGCGCCGCTCAATGGCGACCGGCAGTTGGGAGGCAACATTGACCCCCGCGTGGGCGGAATCCGTGTCGCGCTTCAATCGCTTAAGATCAGCTCGAAGCTCCGCCGCGGTCTGGCATCGTAACTCGCGGTCCTTCTCCAAAGTTTTGTTGAGTATGAACTCCAGTTGCATCGGCAGCCGCTGGTTCAGTTGAACCGGCGACGCAGGCACTTTATTCAGGATCGCTTCAAAAATAACCGCCGAAGTGGTCCCCGAAAAAGGCTGACGGCCAGTCGCCATCTCATACAGCACCACTCCGAACGAGAACAGGTCCGTGCGGTGATCCAACGTCTCGCCTCGCGCCTGTTCCGGCGACATGTAAGCCACGGTCCCCATTGCAGTGCCAGGGTTCGTGAGTTGATAGTCCGAAGCCACTGCCGTAGCCACGGTTGCCTCATCGGGGCGGTTTTGCGGCGTGAGTTTTGCCAGGCCGAAATCAAGGATCTTGGCCTGCCCGCGCTGCGTGACGAAGACATTTGTCGGCTTGATATCGCGATGCACGATCCCGCTGGAATGCGCCGCGTCCAACCCGTCCGAGATCTGGATTGCTATGTCCAGCAACTGATCGACCTTAAAGGGATGCCCCTCGATCCGATGTTTGAGCGTTTCTCCTTCCAGCAGCTCCATGGCGATGAAAGGAACGCCGTTGTGGGTATCAATCTCGTAGATAGTGCAGATGTTCGGGTGGTTCAGTGCGGAGGCCGCCCGGGCCTCTCGCTGAAACCGCTCAATCGCTTGCGGATCCCGGGAGAACCCCTCGGGAAGAAACTTCAGCGCTACGTAACGGCCCAGCTTGGTATCTTGCGCTTTGTACACCACACCCATACCCCCGCCGCCGAGCTGTTCCAGGACGCGGTAGTGCGAGATGGTTTGGCCGACCATGCGTGGCAAATCTTACGTCGGCGAAACCGGCAAGTCAATGAAAGCCGTGGAGTTCACAATGCTTCCAACCAGTCGTTGGCGAAACATCCCGATTACACTAATGCTTATAGTCGCGCCGTTGACACCGTATCGAAGCGCGACGCGGGTAAAACACCGTGTCTTTTCCGGGGCTTATCCGGGTAAAGTGGGCTGGCCGGGGCCCGCGCGCTCGAGGGGCGGCAGACGTCGGGTAGTACTTCTGAGTTGGTGTAATCGCCCTGCTTCGCATGGGAGAACTTGATGCAACCTCAGCTCCCAAGAAGGATGCAGTCGCACAGACAGACTATTCCTCAAGTTGTTGCTTCACCGGGGTGCCCTATGAGACCGGCACCCAACCTTTCGCACGACGCCGGTCACGAATCGCTAAAATCCGCCGCTTCGCAGTAAAATCCCGTTAGCCACTGGAATTGGAGACTGGATGAAAGCGTTTCGGCCCCCGCTGCCATGGTAGATGTGGAACCTGGCGCGTTCGCGCTAGTCGGACTCTTCAAGTTCCACTCCGTATCGCTTTGCGGCAGACTGTATCCGCTTCCACGCCGCACGACGTTCCGCTTCTGTAACGCCCTTCACCTGATTGAAACGCGCAACAGCGTTGCGTACGTGAGAGGCATTTTCCAGCGGCTCCTTGCGTTGCTTCGGGAAAGCGAACTTGGTTGCGGATATCCGATCACGAACTGGCTTGGTCAGCTTTGCCATTATTTTTCTCCCTCGGGAGCTCCCTGCGCACGGGCGGCTCCGGACTCGTTCTCACCTTCGACTACGGCAGCTTTTCCAGTTCCTGCCGCGTGTTCTGGTTGACGTCTTTTTCCCGCGTGGATTCGGCCACGCGCGGCTCCTCCATTTCCTTTTTGACGCGAGCGAGTGTCGCTTGGTTGGATTCTTGCTTCGGCTCGTTCTTATGCATACGTGCACGATGTCACGAGTGCAAAGGGATTACAGGTCAATTTGGAACAGGGCTGCCAGTTTC
>JBEKFN010000316.1:0-5146 GCA_050013295.1 Terriglobales bacterium | reverse complement strand
ATCGCCTTGGGCGAAGGGAAGAAAGGGGGCGGCGTTTTCTGCCGAGTTGCTCTCGGCTTGGACCGGCGAGGCGCCCGTCCCCCCACGGTTCAGCGTGGTGAAGTTCAGACGGATGCGATACTCGCGTTCCAACCGATCGCGAGTGATTCCTTTGAGCCACGGATTGGGCGACTCGAGGGCGCGGTCGATCATGGAATCCACCGTTTCGCGGAAACAGTCGTCTTCAAAACCCATGCGCTCGGCGAGCGCGCGGAACATCTCGACATTGGAGCGGCATTCACCGACCGGATCCATCGCCTGATTCGAAACCTGGAGGTAGTAGTGGCCGTACGCGGTCTGCAGGTCTTTGTGCTCGAAGAAAGTGGTGGCGGGGAGCACGATGTCGGCGTAGTCGGTGGTGTCGGTGAAGAACTGCTCGTGGACTACGGTGAAAAGGTCGGGGCGCATCAGTCCGCGGACGACTTCGTTGTGGTTGGGGCAGACGGCTGCGGGATTCGAGTTGTAGACGAAGAGCGCCTGAATGGGCGGCACCATCTTCGGCACCATCAGCGAGTTCAGCACGCTGCCGAGTTGCACCATGTTGACGATGCGGGCGGGGCGTCCCAGGGCCTTCTGCATCAACTCGGGCATTTCGAGCGCTTCGCGGTTCAAGCCGAAAGAACCGCTGAGCGAGAGCTGGAGTCCGCCTCCTAGTTCCTTCCAGGATCCGATGAGACAGGGGAGCATGGTGACCGCGCGCATCGACATGCCGCCGCGCTCGGAACGCTGGATACCATAGTTGACGCGGATCACGGACGGACGCTCGGTGGCATACTCGCGGGCGAGTTTGCGGATGTCGTCGGCGGATATGCCGGTCCAGTGGGCAACTTTTTCCGGCGGATATTGTTGTGCGCGAGCCTTCAGGTCTTCGAAGCCCACGGTATAGCGCGAGACGTAGTCGGCGTCGAAAAGATTTTCGTTAATGATGACGTGCATCAGGCCGAGAGCGAGCGCGGCATCGGTGCCGGGGTTGATCGGCAGGTACCAGTCGGCCAACTTCGCGGTGCGCGTGCGGTACGGATCGATGACGACCAACTTCGCGCCTTTGCGGCGAGCTTCTTCGATGAAGGGCCAGAGATGAACGTTGTTGCCGTGAATATTCGAACCCCAGGCGATGATGTAGCCCGCATGCGCAAACTGTTCCGGCTCGGTGCCGAGCTTGATGCCAATCACCGATTTCAGGGCTGCTTCGCCGGCGGTGGAGCAGATGCTGCGCTCCAGTTGTGAAGCGCCCAGCCGGTGGAAGAAGCGGCGGTCCATGGAAGCGCCGTTGAGCGCACCGAGCGTGCCTCCGTAAGAGTAGGGCAGGATGGATTCGGGGCCGTATTCGGCAATGATGCTTCTGAACTCGTGCGTGATCTCGTCCAGGGCTTCGTCCCAAGTGATGCGCTGGAAAGCCTCGCGGGCGGGGGCGCCCGCGCCACACGGGCCCTTGGGAACCACCCGTCTCATGGGATACAGCACCCGATCCGGCGAGTACACGCGGTCGAGATACTTGGCCACTTTGGCGCAGAGGAATCCGCGGGTAACGGGGTGATCGGGATCGCCCTGAATTTTGGTGGCGCGGCCGTCTTCGATAGTGATCAGGACGCCGCAGGCATCAGGGCAGTCGTGCGGGCAGGCGGCGTGGACGACGCGCTTCATAAAATCAGTACCCAGTACCCAGTTGCCAGTTGCCGGTAGCCAGTTGCCAGTCCCAACCCCGGTTTTTCTGGGTACTGGCAACTGGGTACTGGGTACTGTTTCTACTTGAACTCCAGGACTTCTTTTTCCTTGGCTTTGCTCATCTCTTCCATCTTTTTGATTTCGTCGTCGGTGAGCTTCTGGATTTCGTCGAGCGCGCGCTTCTCGTCGTCTTCGGCAATTTTCTTGTCTTTCAGCGTCTTCTTGATGGCGTCGTTGCCGTCGCGACGGATGTTGCGTATTGCGGTACGGTGCTCTTCGAGAATCCGGTGCAGGTGCTTCACCATGTCCTTGCGCCGCTCTTCGGTGAGCGCGGGCACGGGTACGCGCACCATCTTGCCGTCGTTCATTGGGTTGAGGCCGAGGTCGGCGCTGCGGATGGCTTTTTCTATCGCCCCGAGCTGAGACGGATCGAAGGGCTGTACCGTGATCATTTGCGGCTCGGGCGCGTGAATCTGGGCGATCTGGTTGAGCGGCATCTGCGACCCGTAATAGTCGACGGAAACGGTGTCGAGCATATGAACGTTCGCGCGTCCGGTGCGGGTGGCGGTCATTTCGCGGCGGAAGTCTTCCACCGCTTTATCCATGCGCGTCTTGAGGGTTGCGTAGACTTCTTTCAGGGCAGGATGAGCCATAGTTCGGGGCTCCTAGTATGCATTGAAATCAAAACCGTAAATTATAAACCGTGACTAAGGTCAGAGGTTAGAGGTCAGATTGCAGAGGCGAGAAGCGCTGGGGATATGCTTGGTTTTACCTCTGCAATCTGACCTCCGACCTCTGACCTCTCCTACGCGCTGACTAGCGAGCCGATCTTTTCGCCGAGCACTACGCGGCGGATATTGCCGCGCTGGTTCAGGTTGAAAACTATGATGGGGAGATTGTTGTCCTTGCACAACGAAATGGCCGTCGAGTCCATCACCTTTAGGCCCTGCTTCAGAACGTCCATGTAGGTAAGTTGCGAAAACTTCTTGGCATCCTTCACCTTCATCGGGTCGGCGTCGTAGATGCCGTCCACTTTGGTGGCTTTGAGGATGGCATCGGCTTTGATTTCCATGGCGCGCAGCGAGGCGGCGGTGTCGGTCGAGAAATACGGATTGCCGGTGCCGCCGGCGAAGATGACGACGCGTCCCTTTTCGAGATGCCGGATGGCGCGGCGCCGGATGAAGGGCTCGGCAACCTGGTTCATCTCGATGGCCGTCTGCACGCGGGTAAAGACGTTTTGTTTTTCGAGCGCGTCCTGCAGCGCCAGCGAGTTGATGACGGTGGCCAGCATGCCCATGTGATCGGCGGAGACGCGATCCATGTTCCTCGCCTGGTCCGCAACCCCGCGGAAGAAATTGCCACCGCCCACAACGATGGCCAGCTCGATGCCCAGGTTGCGCACTTCCGCAAGTTCAGCCGCGACTTCATGAATGCGGGCGGTGTCGATGCCGAAACCTTGATCGGCGGCCAGGGCTTCGCCGGAGATTTTTAGAAGGATTCGCTTGAAGATCGGATCAGACATGAGAGTCCTCAGTTCCTGTTCGCAGCAACCCAAATGCACAGGTCCTTCCCCCTGCGCTCAGGGTCGCCCTTGCGAGCGCATAAACGAAAGGGGCGCCGCAGCGCCCCTGAATACTTCGGCTGCTACTTGGCAACCGGCGCAGACGCCGCACCGCCCTCGTCCGGCTGGTTGTCCGGCTTCGCGCTGACGAAGGCGACCGTAGCGCCCACATCCCCGACTTTGAACCGGGCAAAACGCCGCACCGCGATGTTCTCGCCGAGTTTGCCCACTTTGGCGGCGATCAACTGCGAGATACTGATGGTCTGATCCTTGATAAAGGGTTGCTCCAGAAGGCAGACCTCTTCATAAAACTTTTCCATCTTGCCGGTCACGATTTTTTCGACCACGGGAGCGGGCTTGCCGGTGGCAGCGGCCTGGGCGCGATAAATGTCTTTCTCGCGCTCGAAGGCTTCCGGCGTAACGTCTTCTTTTCGGACGAACTTGGGATCGCTCGCCGCGATGTGCATGGCGATGTCGTGGACCAGCTCTTTGAAGTCGTCGGTGCGCGCGACGAAATCGCTTTCGCAGTTGACCTCGACCAGCACGCCAATCTTGCCGCCGGCGTGAATGTAGTAGCCCACCGAACCTTCGCTCGTCACCCGCGCCGCTTTCTTGGCTGCAACCGAAACGCCCTTTTTGCGCAATAGGACGATCGCTAGTTCCAGGTCGCCTTTCGCTTCGGTCAGGGCCTGTTTGCAATCCATCATCGGTGCTCCGGTTTTTTCGCGAAGCTCTTTGACCTTTGCGGCGGGAATATTCGGACCCTTGTTGTCGTCAGGTCCTGGACTTACTGGGGTAGCCATGATCTTTGAGTTCCTTTGCTTCTATAAAACTTGACCCGCGCACAGTCGAACTGCGCGGGTCAAACGTTGTCCTTGCGAATTCACCAGCTCAGCCCCTCAAGGGGCGCCTAATTTCACAGGGCTGGCGGTATCGCTAAAGCGATACCCTGATACGAAACTCGATGCAGAACTCAAGCTAGAACCGGCGCGTCTCGGCCTGCAACTCGTCGACGTCTTCCGTGGCGGCTGAGGGACGCTTGCGCGTGCCCTTGCCCAGCACGTCTTCCATGCGGATCTCTTCACCTTCGACGCCCGTGCCATCGGGGCCCGCAGCGGCAATTGCGCCTTCAGTTGCGACTTCGGCAAGCAGGCCTTCAGCGCTCGGGGCGGCCGCTGCGACAATCGGCTCGGGTTCTGCCGCCGCCTGGATATCCGCCGTCTGCTTGTCGTCCCGGGCATGGACGCCCTCGGCAATCGACTCCGAAATCTTCGAGGTGAACAACCGGATCGCCCGCAGCGCGTCGTCGTTGCCCGGGATCACGTAATCCACTTCGCTCGGGTCGCAATTCGTGTCGACCACGGCGACCACGGGGATGCCCAGCTTGCGCGATTCGCGCACCGCGATCTGCTCTTTATTTGAGTCGATCACGAAGATCGCATCCGGCAGCCGCGTCATGTTCTTGATGCCGGCGAGATTGGCCTGCAGGTGCTTGCGCTCGCGTTCGAGCTTGATCACTTCTTTCTTCGGAAGCAGATCGTAACGGCCATCGGTGGCCATTTCGTCGAGTTCCTTGAGCCGCTTCACGGATTTCTGCACGGTTACCCAGTTGGTTAACAGGCCACCCAGCCAACGCTGGTTCACGTAGAACATCGAGCAGCGCTGCGCTTCTTCGGCAATTGCGTCCTGGGCCTGGCGCTTGGTGCCAACGAAGAGGATGATTCTGCCCTCGGCGGCCAGGTCTTGCACGAATTTCGACGCTTCTTTGAACATCTTCAGCGTCTTCTGCAGATCGATAATGTAGATACCATTGCGCTCGCCAAAGATGAACTCCTTCATCTTGGGGTTCCACCGTTTCGTCTGATGCCCGAAGTGAACGCC
>JBEKFN010000315.1:0-5160 GCA_050013295.1 Terriglobales bacterium | reverse complement strand
GGTGGGCGAACATGCCTTGAAAACGCTAGCCGAGCTCACCGGCGGAGCCGCCTTCACTCCCGGCTCAGCTCGCCGTCTCAACGGCAGTCTCGCCGACCTGCAGCAGGTCATCCGCAGCCGCTATCTGGTTTCCTACAAACCTGCTCTCTTCAAGCGCGACGGCCAGTATCGCGCCATCGACATTACCGCCGAAAAAGACGGTCACAAGCTGCGAGTGTACGCGCGCAAAGGCTACTTCGCCGCCGCGAACTCGCCCAGCCCAGCCCATTTTTGAGATCGCAAGGGACCAGCGTGCCGCAGATTTCTCCAGCGGAGTTTTACGCGCTGCCGCTTCGCGTGCATACGTTTCTCGCCGACGTCCCGCTGCACGATGTCTGGGCGGTTGACCTACCTATACGCCGGGACGGCGTTACCCTTTCTGAATTTCTTCGCAGGGCGAATCAGGACACAGCCGATGCTAAAATCAACAGATTTCCGCCGGTGGCCCGCGCGCTTTTCAGTCTTCGGTTTTTTCTAGGACGCTGTTTTCGACTTGAGGCTGAACCGAAGGATGCCTCGGCCGCCTCGTTTGCACGTCGCCTGACGGCAGAGGATCGCGCTCGTTCTTTGGTCGCGTCGGGAACGCTAGAAGGACTGTTCCGCGTTGTCTATCGTTTCGAAAACGAGCAGCTACTTGAAGTACAGAATCGTACCGTCCATGCTGCGGCCCTCAGTGCCCTCGCTCAAACGGCCGATAGCTATCGATTCTACTTTGCGGTCTACGTGCGCCGGAGAACGTGGATTACACCTGTCTACATGGGCTTAATCGATCCGTTCCGAAAATGGATTATCTATCCGGCCCTGCTGAAGACAATCCGTGCAACCTGGGATCAGAACATCTGACTATACGACTTACCCTTGCGGCGATTTGTTAGGGAGACTCTGATTAAGTTCTTGATGGCGACTTGGGCTGCTTCGGGAAGTCGGCCCTCAGCGGCTAAAGCCGCATATTTGGCGGGCTTTAGCGGCACGGCTGAAGCCGTGCCCTTTCAAGGCTCTCCGTGAACCGACTAAATCAGAGTTCCCTTAGCGACGAGGAGCGAGGCGGGAAACCTATCCTGCCAAAGACCTCGAAATCTGCCTACGATAATTGCAGGAAGCTCCTGTGCCTTCGCTTTCCCTTTGAAACCCAAGTCATGACCGGCGCCTTCCACTTTCATTAATTCGGTCTGGGCGGGGATTAGTTGCAGGGCTTTCATGATCTCTTCCACGCTTCCGAAGGGGTCGCGCGTTCCATGCACGAACAGGCTCGGGGTTTGCAGGTTAGGCAGATGTTGAATACGGAGTTGGTCC
This sequence comes from Terriglobales bacterium, assembly GCA_050013295.1. Lineage (GTDB taxonomy): Bacteria > Acidobacteriota > Terriglobia > Terriglobales > Acidobacteriaceae > Acidiflorens. Next base: position 3,828 of record JBEKFN010000315.1, on the reverse strand, counting down.
GGCTTTCGCGGCGGGTGTAACGGATAGGAGAGCAACAGCAGGCCCGAGACTAAATCTGGTTCGGCGGCGCAGAGTATCGTCGACTGGCGTCCGCCGTAGGAGTGGCCGCCGAGAAAGATTCGGCCTGCGACCGTCTTACGCAATGCAGCAACCGCGTTGCGCAGACCCTCGCGATCGCGCTCCGCATTGCCCGGAAACGGCGGGCCGGTTCGCCGCTGCTGGCGAAAGGGCAGATCGCAGCGCAGAACCAGGTAGCCATGTCCGGCAAAAGTTTCGCTGATCGCGACCAGCAGAGGAGCCGTGCAATCCGAGCCGGCCCCGTGAGTCAGGATCAATGCGTCGCCGGTTGGATTCGCGGGTGAGTGCAGAAAGCCTCGGACTGCCGGGTTCAGTGAGTCATCGAAAAAGGCGACGGTCGGCTGCATCGCATCAAGACCTCTGGTGGTTTGCTTACAACTTGAGATTGAAGCTACTGTCGTTGCTTAGTCTTTAAACAGGTACTCCTTCTGGGAGTGTAATATGCCTTCTTCAATCTTTGCCTCGCTTCTGTTACATGCCAACGTGCGATACTCGACTTTGCCAAGATGCTTGAACAATTGGAGAGCCGGGCGTCTCCGCCCGGCCGCCATCCTGGTGGACGGGCGAGACGCCCGTTGCTCCACTGCCAAACTCATTGCGCTGGCGACGGCCTATATAGTCCCGCTTATCATGGACCCCGACCATGCTTGGGTCATTCTTCCTGCCTAAACCAAGTTGCGCTTTCAGATTCTGCATCGTGGCCGGCGAAAAGCAGGTCCTTCGCTTCGCTCAGGATGACAAGATTTAATAGTTGTTTCTTCTGTCGTCGCGTCGAGAGATCATTTTCTGCCGTCGTGTGCAACCGCCTTCACCGTCAGCGAGTTTCCGCGTCTGCCTGCGGAGGCGGAACCTTCGTGAGACTGCGAGGAAAAAGCATGGCATTGAATTCGGCGCCAATCAGCACAGCCAGCGAGATCAGGTACATCCAGACGAGCAGCGCAATACCTACACCGAGCGAACCGTAGATGACGCTGTAGTCGACATAGTGCTGCAAATACCAACCAAACAGCGCGGTGGAAATCAGCCACATGGCGGTGGCAAGAACAGCTCCCGGCAAAACGCTGTGCCAGGGCTGGGTTCGAGGCACCGCGTTGTGATAGATAAGCTGGATCACTGCGATGCTGGTCAGGATTGCGATGGCCCAGCGGATTGCTCCCCACAACAACAGAATCAGAGGCCCGAATTCATGCCCGATGTGAAACAGAATCCGCGTTTCAATGCGGCTGCCGAAGGCGACCAGAATGGTGGAGAAAGTCATCGGTATTCCGGCCATCAACACCAGCGAAAAGGCAATCGCGCGCTCCTGGAGTAGTCCCCAGGTTTTGGGAAGCTGGTAGGCGCGGCGAAAGCCATCCATCCAGGAGATGATGGCGCCGGAAGCGCTCCAGACCGTCAACAACGAAGTGGTGATGAGCAGGCCAACCGGCCGGTCTGTGCTGCCTCTGAGGTAGGAAAGAGCGGCTGAACTGCCCGCAGGCAAAATGGTGCCGAGCGCGTAGGAGACCTCGCGCAGGTAGACTTGGCCCCGGCTAAGGGCGGCAAGAACCGAACCCAGCACCAGCAAGGCCGGGAAAAAAGTGAAGATGGAGGAATAGGCCGAGGCTTTGGCCGTTCCGAAAGCGTCGTGCTCGAAGGCACGCCAGATCGACAAGCGGAACAGCCGCCAGAAGCGCCCCAATGCCGGCGCCAGTATCAGTGCGCCAGGAAGCGGCTCCGGCTTGGGGGTCGGATCCTGAGGCTGCCCGGTCAGGCGCTGTTGGTCCAGTGCTAAAGACATTGGCTTCTAAGAAACCGTCGTCCAATTAAGCGTCATTTTATAGCGAATTGAGAGTTGCTGCGACTTATTAGATGCCGAGCTGGGCTCGGCATGGACGGGGCAAGCCCCGTCACCACACGAGCAAAACTGTCACCACACGAGCAAAAACTAAGGGGCGACTTGCGTCGCCCCTGCCCTGGATTCGTTTCGGTTTACTCCGCAGCTAGTTCTTCGGTCTCGCCTTCGTGGCGCATGAGTTCGAGCGCGCGCTCGGCATCTTCGTAGGCTTGCGAGACTTCCTCCTGCACCTTGCTGGCGGCCTCTTCCATTTCTGGAGAGAGACGCACGTTGCGGTAATATTCCATGCCGGTGCCGGCGGGAATCAAGCGGCCCACGATCACGTTCTCTTTCAAGCCGCGCAGATGATCGACCTTGCCCTGGATAGAGGCTTCGGTCAGCACGCGGGTTGTCTCCTGGAAGGAGGCAGCGGAGATGAACGAATCGGTGGAGAGCGACGCCTTGGTGATCCCGAGCAGCAACGGACGCCCGGTGGCCGGTTTGCCGCCCTGCGCGATGGCACGCTCGTTCTCCTCGTGGAACTGGAACTTGTCCACCTGCTCTTCCAGGAGGAACTTCGTGTCTCCCACATCTTCGACCTTCACCCAGCGCATCATCTGGCGGACGATCACTTCGATGTGCTTGTCCGAAATGTTCACGCCCTGCAAGCGGTAGACTTCCTGGATTTCATTCACCAGGTAAGACTGCAGTTCCTTTTCGCCGAGCACGGCCAGAATGTCGTGCGGGTTGAGCGGGCCGTCCATTAACGGTTCGCCCGCTTTGACGCGCTCGCCTTCCTGCACGTTGATGTGAACGCCGCGCGGAACGGAATATTCTTTCTCCGTGCCGTTATCGGCTGCGACGTAGAGTTTGCGCTGTCCCTTGGCCACTTCGCCGAAGCGCACCACGCCATCGATTTCGCTGATGACCGCGGTCTCGCGCGGCTTGCGGGCTTCGAACAATTCGACCACGCGCGGCAGGCCGCCCGTGATGTCTTTGGTCTTGGTGGTTTCGCGCGGGATCTTGGCCAGCACGTCGCCCGGAAACACCGTGTCTCCGTCCTGCACCATGAGGTGAGCGCGCGAAGGCATCAGGTAGCGCTTGCTCGCCTTGCCCTTGACTACGATGGCGGGCTGACGCTTCTCGTCGGGCGAATCCGCTACCACGTGACGCGACAGGCCAGTGACCTCATCCACCTCTTCATGTAGCGTGATGCCTTCCTGCAAGTCCTTAAACTGCGCCGTGCCGCCAATTTCGGTGAGGATGGCGAAGGTGTAAGGATCCCATTCGACGAGTGCCTCGCCGAGCGCAACCGGACCGCCTTCGGCGACTTTCACCTTAGCGCCATACACGACCGCATAGCGCTCGCGTTCACGGCCCTTTTCATCCACGACCGCGATCGAGCCCTGACGATTCATGACCACGAGGTCTCCGGTCTTGGACTTCACGGTCTGCAGATTGACGAAGCGCACGATGCCGTTGCTCTTGGCATCGAGGCGTGACTGTTCCGAAACTCGCGACGCCGTACCTCCGATGTGGAAGGTACGCATGGTGAGCTGCGTTCCAGGTTCGCCGATGGACTGCGCCGCAATCACGCCGGTGGCCTCGCCGAGTTCGACCAGGCGCCCGGAAGCCAGATTACGTCCGTAGCACATGACGCAAACGCCGCGCCTCGACTCGCAGGTGAGCACAGAGCGAATCTTCACCCGCTCGATACCGGCAGCCTGAATCGCGCCCGCCAGATCTTCGGTGATCTCATGGTTGACGTCGACTACGACCTGGCCTTCATAGTCTTTGATTTTTTCGAGCGACACGCGGCCCACGATGCGGTCGCGCAGCGGTTCGATAATTTCACCGGCCTCGACGATACCGGAGACGAAAATTCCGTCCACCGTGCCGCAGTCGTATTCGCTGATGATCACGTCCTGGGCAACGTC
>JBEKFN010000314.1:0-5225 GCA_050013295.1 Terriglobales bacterium | reverse complement strand
AAAGAAGATTTTTGGTGAACCGTTTTCCAAGTCCGGTGGATGTATTCGTGGTCGGCGGCGGACCTGCCGGCCTAGCGACCGCCATCGCGGCGCGGCGCCACGGTTTGAGCGTGGTGCTGGCGGATGGCGCGGTTCCGCCGATCGACAAGCCGTGCGGTGAGGGGCTTATGCCGGACGGAGTGGAGGCTTTGCGCGATCTCGGCGTCACGATTCCCGAAGGCGAAGCGTATCCATTCCGCGGCATTCGTTTTGTGAGCGATGGCATAAGAGCCGAGGCTGAATTCCCTCGCGGAACGGCGTACGGAATCCGGCGTACGCATCTGCATCGCGTCCTGTTGGACCACGCGGCGGCGTGCGGCGTGCGCTTGCTGTGGCAGGCGGCGGTCACCGCGCTTCATCCGGAGGGCGCGCTGGTTGCTGGAGAATTGGTGCGAGCGCGCTGGGTGGTGGGCGCTGACGGAAGCAGTTCGCGTGTCCGCGGCTGGGCCAAGCTGGATCAACACGAACTGGATGCACCCCGGAAAAAGAATCGGCGCTTCGGTTTCCGGCGCCACTACCGCGTCGCGCCCTGGACGGACTTCATGGAACTGCACTGGGGCCGTCACTGCCAAATTTATGTCACTCCGGTCAGCCGCGAAGAAGTTTGTTTGGCGCTGGTCTCGTCCCGCCCGAAGTTGCGGCGGGACGACGCGCTCGGGGAGTTTCCAGAACTTTGCTCACGCCTCGAAAATGCCGAACACGCTTCCAGCGAGCGGGGCGCAATCACCGTCACCCGCAAATTGCGGCGCGTGTATCGTGGCCGAACGGTGTTGGTGGGCGACGCCTCGGGCGGAGTGGACGCCATTGCCGGAGAAGGTATTTGCCTCGGCTTTCGGCAAGCCGCGCTGCTGGGCGATTGCCTGGCGAGCGGAGACCTCGCTCGCTATCAACAGGGTCACCGGACGCTGATGCGCCGTCCCGCCCTGATGGCTCGCATGATGCTGTTCATGGCCGAACACAGCCATCTGCGGCAGCGCACCATGCAGGTATTCCAGTCGAGCCCCCTGTCTTTTGCTGGAATGTTGGCCATGCACGTGGGCGAAGGCTCCACGCGAGACCACATCTCGAACGGAATCGCCTTGGGGTGGGGACTGCTGAAGGCCTGAGGCATTGCGGACCTATAAGAAACTATCTCGACAACTGTGTTCAGAATTCCACATGAGCCCGCAAGCTAGGTACCACCACCGGCCCCCGGTCGCGGTTGTAACCGGGATCGACGACGTACTGCAATCCGGGAGCGATATAGATTCCGCGCCAAACGTGTGCCGTGTAATACGACTCGACGATGTTCTCCCGACCGTAGTTCAGCGCTCCATCGCCCAGCAGGAAACCGTTCCCGCCATCCGCCAGGTATACCTGGTGATCTTTCTTGATGCCGTTCGACACGAAGGCTATGCCGGCACGGTCTTGCTTGCGATGCCATCTCGCGCCATTCACCCCCACGCCTTCGGCGATGGTCGAATCGATTTCGGTGTAGGCGAATGACTCGGTTTTTCCGTTGTCCCATCCCCAGCGGGCAAACGCCGTGACGTTCCGTGTGAGATTCTGTTCCAGGTTGATGCCGAAACCATACTTGCGGGTGATGTGCCAGGGGTGGTTAGTGATTTCCGGGACCGTCTCCGGCTCCGGGGACGAGTGATCTATAAACTGAGTAACGGCATCGCGGTAGATGCCCATATTGGCGTAGTTCGTGTATGCGAGCAGACGCACGACGCCCGCTTTTTTCGGTATGACGCCACGACGCAGCTCGTATTCCCAATTCTCCGCGTGAACCTGCCACGGTCGCCACACCAGATCGATTCCGTTCGCGACCTTCGGCATGAGCCCTTCGGCAAAGCGGAAACCCCAGTTGCGGTCCTCGTAATCGGCCACCACGCCCACGGTGTAGCCACGAGTATCGGCGGCGTAGTCAAAGGCGCCGTTGTTGTCCACGGACCAGTTGTCGAATTGAAAATGCGTATCGGAGCCGACCGAGTTCACGTCAAAGAAATCCGGCAGGCTGAACTTGCCGAAGCGAATTTCCAGGCGGCGCCGCGGCAACTCATCGAACAGCGACAGAAAACTACGCTGGTTCTCAATCCTATCCTTGCTTAACGCGAACACTTTGTGGATCATGCCGCGCCCCAGGTACGGCACCTTGCTCAACAGCGGATTGCGCACGATGTCCAGATCCGTATTCCCCGCCAAGCCCAGGCCGGTGCTGAGCGCCGCCCCGCCAGCTTCTTCGATGTCCACTAGAAGCTCGGTGGAATTGTTGAGCCGCACGCCGGTATAGAGCGTCATGACTCGCGACGTGGCTTTGTCATAGTGTGGACTGAGGCTGTTCTTCCCGCTGTAGTCGGCGTGAAAGCCGGGATGAGCCTGGAAGATGAAGTTCGCCTGCCCGGAGAGCCAGAAGCGCGAGTCCTTGAAATGCGGGAACATCGCTTCGGTATCGGCATTGGCATCGGTGGGCGGGCTGGGCGGATCCTCCGCAGCCGGGGCGGTGGGAACGGCGGATTGTGTGGAAGCGGATTGTGCGGATTCGGAGGCGACCTGCGACTGCGCCCAACCGGCGGGAGCGCCGGCGCCCAGCACAAAAGCGAGCGCCAGGGCCAGGGACAGCCCGGCGCCCCGGACGCGACCTTGGCCGGCCCGGCGGTCCATAATAAAGCCGTTCATAATGAAAATGAATTTCAATTTCAATATCATGAGAGCAAATTAATTGGCTGGAGGCGCGCTTGGCAACGCTTCCAGTCACCCTTGGATGTGATTACAATCACGCTGGCGCGTACAGTTCGCCAGTATGCGCTTCACCGGTTAATAGAAAGTTACAGTTACGGCCCAAGTTGAGCGTCAGTTCTCCACGGCTGGCTCCCATTGACTTCGGAGCTGCCGCCTGCCGTTCTTGTCGGTGACCACGACCCAGCTCATATGCGGAGACTTGCGTTCCGCGTTGCTTTCCAATTGCCGGGAAGTGGCATCTTCGTATTGGATCACGCGCGTGAGCTGCGTCGTCGGCATCGCCATCGCTTCTGCGAATGCAGTCATGTAGGTCATTTTCCTTTTCTCCTTTCCGTAAGATTCAACCTTCCAGCTCGACCTCATGTCTGGTGCCAGCGAACGGATTTCTTACGCGCGATCCGCGCCTCACGCTGATGATTAACGCTAGCATATCACGGATAGTTAACCATGGTTAATGTCAGGCGCCGCGTACGTTCGTGAGTCGTCCGGCTTCCGGCTGGAGTACAATTCTCGCCGGCAGCGACGCGGCATGGCCGCGTTCTTATCTCAGTTTTTTGGGGATAGAAGAGGCAGATGTGAACCGACAGGGGAGGAGTAAAGCCGCTATCGTCTCACGTCTACTGCTGCCATCCAGCGAGCCGCCAACTCGGAGGCTCGTCGATCTTGTCGCATATACCTCGGTTTGCATCCGCACGGAGCAGATGTTATTTTCAAGCCGCGCGGACGGCGTGCCTGCGCAAGCCTTACCACGCCGACTTAGTTTTCATGTACCATAGGGGGGTATACTACAGTCAAGGAAAAAATGCATACCGTCGAAGAAAAACCCAAGCTCATTCTCCGGATCAAAAGAATCAAGGGACAAATCGCCGCTATCGAGCGCGCCCTGGAAGCGGATGAAGATTGCTCCGATGTGCTGCAGCTGATCACGGCCGCGCGCGGCGCCATGAACGGATTGATGGCCGAATTGCTGGAAGGCCACATCCGCTTTCACGTCATCAACTCCAAGCAGCTCAGCTCCGAGCAGGCGCTCGCGACCGACGAACTGATTGAGATCGTGCGCTCCTACCTCAAGTGATCGGCTGCTCGCAGTATGCTTGGGCGAGAGCGGCAGTGCACGCGACCGGGGCCTCACGATGCTGGCGACGAATTTCCAAAACTAAAAAGGACAGCCCGGAGCCCCCCAAGGCCGTCCTGATAAACCCTCCCGGTTAGAAGGGCAACTGTAATTACGATAGCCGCGACAGATTGCAGGAATATTGCAATTCTGTGAAAGTCCGATGAATTTCATAGCCTCTGCCTGCAATGCAGCGCGCAATGATCGATCGGCAGCGCGAATACTTGCGATACTGTAACGTGGGATCACTCGACCGCGTGGAAAGCCAAGCCCCTTTACTCGATCTGCGGAACGTCCGCGTGATGCGGGGAGAAAAGATCGTACTCGACGACTTCAGCCTTCGCGTGCATGTCGACGAACATGTGGCGGTGCTGGGGCCGAACGGGTGCGGCAAGTCCACCCTGATCAAAACCATCACCCGCGAGTGTTATCCGATGGTGCGCGAAGGGTCGAGCATGACCATCCTCGGCCAAAAGAGCTGGAACGTTTTTGAGCTGCGCTCTCTGCTGGGCATCGTGTCCAACGACCTGATGTCTTCGTGTACCGGTGACGCCAGCGGCCTGGACGTGGCGCTGTCCGGCTTTTTCAGCAGCACGCGCATCTTCCCGAATCACGCCGTCGATCGCAAACACAGAGAACTGGCCGAGGCCGCTTTGGCCCAGCTCGGCGTCTCGCATCTGGCGGAGCGTGCCGTGCAGGAAATGTCGTCGGGGGAGGCCAAGCGCGTCTTGATCGCCCGGGCGCTGGTCCACAAGCCACGCGCGCTGTTGTTCGACGAACCCTGCAATTCTTTGGATATTTTGGCGCAGCACGGCCTCCGAGAAACGATGCGCTCCCTGGCCAGCTCGGGAATCGGAATCATTCTCGTCACTCATGAAATCCCCGACGTCGTTCCCGAGATCGAACGAGTCGTGCTCATGTCGAACGGGCGGATCGTGGCCGACGGACGCAAGGAAGAAATCCTGCAAGCCAAGAGCTTGGGCAAGCTGTTCGGGCTGAAAGTTGAACTTGGTCGCCGCGAATGTTATTACCACATTTGGTGAGTCGATAGAACAGGTCAGAGGTGAGAGGTCAGATTGCAGAGGTAAGAACCTCGCAGTGCCGATATCGTTCACAGTAGGTCTTCACCTCTGCAATCTGACCTCTCACCTCTGACCTCCCTTTGTGCCCTGCGCTGCTATATTGATCGAAGTGTCCGGGAAACGCACCCGAGGCTCCCGGACTTGGATACCCCTGCTGTGGAGGAATGATGGCCCGCAAGACAGAGCAATCCCGCAAGCTGCAGAGACGCGCCGAACAGTTGATTCCCGGAGGTGTGAATTCCCCGGTGCGCGCTTTTCGCGCGGTG
>JBEKFN010000313.1:0-5242 GCA_050013295.1 Terriglobales bacterium | reverse complement strand
ATCGCGCTGGGGCGCCCGAATCAGTGGCGCTGCCGGGCCGGGGCGCGCTACCTCTATATTTGCGAGGACGGGCTGGTGCATTACTGCTCGCAGCAGCGCGGGTATCCGGCGATTCAGCTGGAAAAATACACGATTGCCGATTTGCGCCGCGAGTTCCAGACGGAGAAGCCGTGCGCTCCGCATTGCACGGTATCGTGCGTGCACCAGGTATCGGTACTGGATGCGTGGCGCGGACCGCAGCGGCCGGCGACGGCGTCGGAGGCGGCGAGCGGACTGGTGCACATCGAGTAGCTGTCAGCTCTCAGCTATCAGCTTTCAGTAAAGACTTCCCAGAAAAACCTTCTCATAATCGCAAGTGGTGGGACAGGCGTCTCGCGAGCCTGCCCTGAGCGAAGCCGAAGGGTCCAGCCGGGGACGCCCGGCTCTCCACTAGCAAGCGGGCATCGACGATAGTAGCAATCACGAACTGAGAGCTGACGGCTGAGAGCTGATAGATGCTCTTAGAACGTTGTGGCCACGGTGAAGCGGAAGGTTTTTCTTGGTTCCAGGAGAGTGAATCTGGAGCCGAGGGTCGAGAGCGTGGTCTGGTAGGTATAGAGGCCGGCGGCGCCGCTCGGGAACATGTCGCGAGTGATGGGTACGGGCGGCGTTGCGCTGCCGTCGAGGCGCAAGGCGTTGTAGGCATAGTAAATGCGGAAGGGCGCATTGACGACCGGGAGCATCGTCTGCAATTCGATCCCGGTGGACATACGCGGAACCCAGTTGGTGCCAGGAACCGGGCGGAGATTTTGCGAGGGGAGGGGAAGGCCGTTGGTGCCAAGCTTCTGCCCGCCGGAACAGCTGTAAGCCGGAGTCAGTGTCGGACAGCCAAACAGCGTGCTTAGCAGGGTGTCGTACTGGATCGGGTTGGTCTGCAACTGCGAGGTACGCAGGATCGGATCGGTGCCCATGTCGACAAAGGGCGCGATGGCGACTGGCCCGGCGATGGTGATGCGGTATTCCAAGTTGCCGTGCAGACTGAGGTCGCCGCCGGGAGTTACGAGTTGATTGAACGGAACCGGGATATTCCAGCAGTTGTTGACGCACGTTCCCGAGGAGTTGACCCCCACCGGAAAGCTCGGGTTGGCGGGAACGAAACTTGAATCCTTGTTCCTCAGGGCCACGGTCTGCACGCTGGGCAGGTAGGCGATGGGAGAGACGGTGCGGATGTCGAAGCCGCGCAGATCGTTTTCGCCTCCGAGGTAGGCTCGTTCAAATGGGGGCGCGACGACTCCGCTATAGCCCGTGATAAACGAAGCCTGCACGTTGTAACCAACGGCATTGCGGCGTTTCTGCACGGGGAAAAACTGTTTGTACTGGACGACGGGACGGATGGTGTGAATCGTGCCACCGATGCCAGCGATCTCCCCGCCGATGAACAGGCTCCTGCCATGGTGGGGCGAGTAGGGCGAATCGAGCGTGTTCATGCTGAAGCTGGGAGTGATCTTGCTGGTGATGATGCCGTTGAGCGCGTTGGGGCCGGTGATGCCTCGGAAGTTGAGATTCTCGAACAGGAGTTTGGAAGCGTTGCTGACGGCGACCAGCGAAGAGCGGTCGAAGGCGTAGCTGATGCCAAAGCGCTTGAAGGAACGGCGCAGCGGGTAGCTTAAGCTCAGGGTGGCGCCGGTACTGGACTGCGAGTAGTTCTGCAGGTTCTGCAGGAAGGCGGCGGGCAGGTTCGGATTCTGCCCGGTTAAAATGGCATACTGCTTGGCCTGGTTGTAGTTGATCTTGCGCAGATAGACGTTGAAGCCGGCCTGGATGGGCCGGTCAAACAAGTAAGGCTCGGTGAAGCCGAGGACCACGTCGCGTTGGCGGCTGCCGAGGCTGGCCTGAACGGAGAGCGTTTCGCCCAATCCAAGAAAGTTGTTGGTGCTGTAATTGACGCCGACGAAGGCGCCGGCCAGACCGCTGACGCCGCCTTGCAATCCGATGCTGTTCTTCCCCTTTTCCTTGACCTTCAGGGTGAGATCGACGGTGCCGGCCTTTTCGTCGAGGTGGCGCTCGGTGGTATTGGGATCGTCTGGCTTGAGCTGGTCGAAATAGCCGAGCTGGTTGAGGCGCAGCAGGCTGAGCTCCCAGTAGCGCGAGTTGTAGATCTGGCCTTCTTCCAGCGCAATTTCGCGGCGGATGACTTTGTCGCGGGTGGTGGTGTTGCCCTGGAACTCGATGCGGCGCACGTAGAATTGCTTGCCTTCGTCCACGTCGATTGTCAGATTCACGATCTTCTTCTCGTCGTCGAACTTGGTGTCGGGGACGGAAGTGAAGTTAATGTAGCCGGCTTCGCCGTAGGCTTTGCGCAGGTTCTCCAGACCCTTGGCGACTTTTTCGCGGCTGAAAATGTCCCCGTCCTTCATGGGGAAAAGGCTGCGCAGAGCGGCACTGTTGGGGATGGCTTTGTTGTTCTTGAAGGTGATGGCGCCGAGGCGGTAGCGCTCTCCTTCCTCGATGGGCATGGTGATATCGACGGATTTCCCCAGCCCTGACTGGAGTAACGGAATGTGGAAGCCGGTGTGTCCGGTGTCGTGGATCTCGGTTTTGGGTTCGTCGACCAGCACCTTGAAGTAGCCTCGGTTCTGGAACTCGGCGCGGACGCGTTCGGTATCTTCTTCGAGTTTCGTGGCGTCGTAGGTCTTGGCGAAGATGTTCTCAAGAAAGATGGAGTGCGGGATGCCAATGGGCTTGAGGTTCTTCATGGCCGCGCGCAGGGTGCGGTCACCGACGTGTTTGTTGCCCCGGAAGCGGATGCGTCCAACCTTGACCTTGGGCCCCTCCTTAATGACGAAAGTGACGCCGACGGCGGCGGGCGGGATGGGCCGGACTTCGGTGCGGATGGTGGCGAACTGGCGCCCATGCTCGGCGAGCAGTTCCTTGAGGACAACTTCGGCCTTCTTGATCTTCGTGGGATCGTACTGGTTCTCAACCGAGAGCCCGACTTTGCGCTCCTTGAAGCGGTCGAGCACGTCGCTGGTGGAAACGGCATTGAGGCCGGTGTAGTTGATCTCGCGGATGGTCGGCCGCTCTTTGAGGTAAATGTGCAGGATCCAACCTTTGGGGCTCTGTTCGCGCTCAAAGCGGATGTCCTCAAAGTAGCCGGTGTTCCAGAGAGCGTTGAAGTCGCGTTCGATGGCGGCGGGGTCGTAGACGTCGCCGGCCTTGCTGAAGATGCGAGCCTTGACCGTGTCGGCGGGGATGCGGCGGTTGCCGTGGACTTTGATGTCGACAATGAGATCCTGCTGGCCGACAACGGATAGCGCCAGCAGCAGAAGCGTCAACAAAACCAGGAGGCGACTCCAAACAGACCTACGCTTCCAAACTCCTGTGGCGAAAGAAGATGGAGTCCAAAAAGAGTCTTTCTGCGGGCCCGTGTTGTGGCCGAGTCGCGGGGCGCGCACAGGGATAGCATGATGACGACGATGAATCGCAACTACCTCGAAAAACTAGAGTTAGGAAAACGGTAATTATACGGTAGAGAGTGAGAACCGTCCAAGACGGGGGCGAATTTCTCCCCGGGAGTCACGCCCGAAAAGGTTCCACCTCAACAGAGACGGAATAGAAGGTCGCCGCGTTGCCCATGTCAGTAAGTTTTTCTGAGGTCAGCACATTGATGTTGCCGCCGCCGGGGCTGAATCGTGCCCAATCGAGCCGGGCGGCAACCACTCCGGGAGGCACTGCACCATCGATGCGAGACCCGTCAACTCGAGCCCGGAGGACGATCTCGCCGCGCGAGTTGAAAGCGCGAACGTGGTCGCCATCGCGGACGCCGCGGGCCTCGGCATCGTTCGGATGCATTTCGAGATCGCCGATCCATGGTTCCATCTTGCGAACGGATGGGAGGTTGGCGAATGATGAGTTGAGATGGTTGTCGGGCTTGCGCGCGAGAAGTTCGAGCGGGTAGCCGGCGCCTTTCGATCCAGATCCATGTCGCGATTCGTCGGGCGGCGTGAAGGCGACGACCGGATCGTGCCCCTGACGCTTCAGAGTTTCGCTGTAGAACTCGGCTTTACCGCTGGGCGTAGGGAAATCGCCTTGGGCGAAGGGAAGAAAGGGGGCGGCGTTTTCTGCCGAGTTGCTCTCGGCTTGGACCGGCGAGGCGCCCGTCCCCCCACGGTTCAGCGTGGTGAAATTCAGACGGATGCGATGCTCGCGTTCCAACCGATCGCGGGTGATTCCTTTGAGCCACGGATTGGGCGATTGAAGGGCGCGGTCGATCATGGAATCCACCGTTTCGCGGAAACAGTCGTCTTCAAAACCCATGCGCTCGGCGAGCGCGCGGAATATCTCGACATTGGAGCGGCATTCGCCGACCGGATCCAGCGCCTGATTGGAGACCTGGAGGTAGTAGTGGCCGTACGCGGTCTGCAGGTCTTTGTGCTCGAAGAAAGTGGTGGCGGGCAGCACGATATCGGTGTAGTCGGTGGTGTCGGTGAAGAACTGCTCGTGGACCACGGTGAAAAGGTCGGGGCGCATCAGTCCGCGGACGACTTCGTTGTGGTTGGGGCAGACGGCCGCGGGATTCGAGTTGTACACGAACAGCACCTGGATGGGCGGCACCATCTTCGGCACTATCGTCGAGTTCAGCACGCTGCCGAGTTGCACCATGTTGACGATGCGGGCGGGGCGTCCCAGGGCTTTCTGCATCAACTCGGGCATTTCGAGCGCTTCGCGATTCAAGCCGTAAGAGCCGCTGAGCGAGAGCTGGAGTCCGCCTCCGACTTCTTTCCAAGATCCGATCAAACAGGGCAGCATGGCAACCGCGCGCATCGACATGCCGCCGCGCTCGGAGCGCTGGATGCCGTAGTTGACGCGGATCACGGACGGGCGCTCGGTGGCGTATTCGCGGGCGAGCTTGCGGATGTCGTCGGCGGATATGCCGGTCCATTGGGCAACTTCTTCAGGCGGATACTGCTGCGTGCGAGCCTTCAGCTCCTCGAAACCGATGGTGTAGCGCGAGACGTAGTCGTGATCGAAAAGATTTTCGCTGATGATGACATGCATCAAGCCGAGCGCGAGCGCGGCATCGGTGCCGGGGTTGATCGGCAGGTACCAGTCGGCCAACTTCGCGGTGCGCGTGCGGTAGGGATCGACGACGACCAGCTTCGCTCCTTTGCGGCGAGCTTCTTCGATGAAGGGCCAGAGATGAACGTTGTTGCCGTGAATATTCGATCCCCAGGCGATGATGTAGCGTGCATGCGCAAACTGT
>JBEKFN010000312.1:0-5243 GCA_050013295.1 Terriglobales bacterium | reverse complement strand
GCTTACGACTGGCCCGGCAATGTCCGCGAACTGGAAAATTGCCTGGAGCGCGCCGTCGCCCTCGGCGATCAAAGCATCATCGAAGTCAACGATCTGCCTCCGGCCATCGCGCGCGCCGAGGTCCAAGCCGAACCGTCCGAGGCGCAAGAATTCTCCGGCCGCGCCACCGACCTGGAAGACATAGAGCGAGCCACCATAGAGCGAGTCTTTTCCCAGGTCAAGGGAGACAAAGCTCTAGCCGGCAAAATGTTAGGCATAAGCCGAGCCACCCTCTATCGCAAACTGAAACGCTACAACATAGGAGCCCGAGAAGAGCCGCCGGAATCGACCACCCTGCAATAAATTCAGGTTCATGTGTGGGGACGGTTCGTGTGGTGACGGGGCTCTGCCCCGTCCCAGCCGAGCGCAGCGCGGCCCAGCAAAGTACAAGGATTCGGTGGAGGGACGGGCGCCCGCGCCCGTCCCAGCGAAAATCCAGCCCTGGGTCCCAGCGAAAATCCAGCCCCGGAGGGGCGTCCGAGCTTAGCCCAGCGCCCTCAGCGCTGGGAAAAGTGGAAGAAATGAACAAAGTCCCGGAGGGACGACCGAGTTCACACTTAAAGCGCCGGGAAATGTATCTGACTGGTTGAAGTCCCGGAGGCGACGGCCCAGTTCTGACACGGGTCCAGCAATGCGACCGAAGCCTAAAAAGCCGCGAACTGAGACGATCATGTCATTCTGAGACACACTTTCCCCAAACCCTAAGAAACTAACCCATTCCGCCCCAGCTCGACGCCGTTAACTACCTGTCCTTGTCTCACTTGTTCTTAGGTGCATGACCTTCAAGTTTTTGGTGTAACCCGTGCACAACGGAATGCTGATAAAGCAGCACGAGTCTCCCCGCAGCTCTTCCAAACCGGGAAGAAGGGAGACTCGCCTGCTCCAACTCCCCGGGGATTGAGGTGTTTCAGTGCCCAACCAGGCAACCGCTCGCGCTCGTGAATCAGACATTGTAAGCCGCTTGGCCAGTTTCTTTCCCGGAGCCACGCCGGTACGGATCCCCATCAAACTCAGCCGCCACACGGGCAATGGCAATGGCAACGGCAATGGCAACGGCGACGGCGATCGGGGCGCCCACGAAAACAAAACCGTCTTCTTTCAAGACACCGTCATCGAGTTCGGCACGCCGCACGAAGTTTTGTTTGTGGTCGACCGTCCTCTGGAATTTGCCGACAGCGTCCTGGTCGAAAGCAAAGACGGCTCGCTGCACGCCGAAGCCTCCGTAGTCGCGGTGCAATATAAACCGGAATGGACAGTAGTTGCCGTCCGCTTCCTCAAACCTGTTCCCAATTGGATTGTGAAATCATGACTGCTTCCTCCCAACCTCCGTTCGAGCCTTCATCTCAGCCTTCACCCGAAGATCAGGGCACGACGCTCCGCGCCCTGTCGCCCATTTACTCTGCCTTGGTGCGCGAATTTGTGATTGAAGTTGCCCCCTGCCCCATCAGCGATGACGAGGGTTTCGCGACCTCGGCCGACTGGGTCGAGGAAGCCGCCGCCTGGGTCGAGCAAATCGACGCCAAGATTCAGGTCCACCAGTTGCGCCAGTTTCTGCAGACCACGCCCCTGGCCAACGAAGCCGCGCTGCGCCATCT
Organism: Terriglobales bacterium; assembly: GCA_050013295.1. GTDB lineage: Bacteria > Acidobacteriota > Terriglobia > Terriglobales > Acidobacteriaceae > Acidiflorens. Next base: position 3,609 of record JBEKFN010000312.1, on the reverse strand, counting down.
TCTTCTGCATCACCTGCAGAAGACCGCGAAGTCCGCGAGTGACCGCGACAAAACGGATTTCCTGCTCGTCCAGTATTTTTCGCTGTGCGCGCCCTCCGGCCTGGAAGACGGCGATGTGGATCTCGATTACGTCGCCCAGGTGCTCGAACCCGTGCTCGGGCCGCAACCGCAGGAGCATCCCTCCTGGTTGAGTTCTTTGGAGACCATCACGCAGTCGGCGGCGCGTTGCCACCGCCTGAGCGAAATGCTGCACAGCGGCGTCCTCGAGCAAGGGCGCAAGCTCAAGACGCAAAACGCCGCCCGCTATTTTGAGCCCGCGGCCATGGTGGCCTTCGCCCGTTTCAGCTTCATGATCCGGCGGATATTTTTCCGTCTCATGCACGGCGATCTCAACGCCATTCAAGACGGCCTGCGCGAACTCGAGCGCCGTGGCGTCTCGAACATCGATTGCCGCCGCGCGCAATTCTCCGCCGAGGAACCGGTCGTACGTCTGCGCATGATCTGCCAGTCCTGGAAAGTAATGTTCCACGCCGAGTACTCCTCCGGCCAACCGCTGCGCATGCTGGTCGATCTCCGAGCGGCAGTCGACGACGCCCTCCAGAACGGGGCGCGCAAGAATCTGCTCGCCAGCGCAGCCGCCGCTTCCGCAAATTCTGGCGGTGGAACGCAAGAGTAATTTCCGCTGTAGAGACAGGGCTTGCCCCGTCTCCGGTGGAAGTCAACCGCGCCGCAAGTGCCGAATCAAGGCGGTTTGGCCGGCTCTGGCAAAACTCGGTGTTGCACTTGATTTTGGGTGGCGCAGCGGTTCACCGCTGCGATAACTGACTTGTTTTCACAGTCGGCTTTAGCCGCTGAGGCGCCACCGAGTCAGAGGCCAGCGTACAGAGCCAGAAAGAGACGATGACCAGAAATCGCCCGACCGTCCTGATCCTTGCCAGCGACCCCGCCTTCGCGCGCGAGATTACCGCGCATTGGCCTCAGGACCCCGCTCCGCAGTCCAATCGTCCGGAATTCATCGTGCTCGACCAAGGTTCCTCGCGAGATCTCCAGGCCAGTAACTACGACCTCGCGATTGCCGACGCCTCTTACTATGAAAGTCGAAAGCACAACAAGAAAGACGAGAAAGACGAGAACGACCCGAACAAAGCCAAAAACAAAGACAGGAACGGCCCGAGCCAACTCCTGAACCGCTCGCTCGCCGCCGCCGGCAAGCCTGCCATTCTGATTCACGGCGGTCACGCGCGTGATTTCTATAACATTCACGGGGCGGTTATCGAGTTGCGTCGCGAGCCCGGCGTTTGGCCAGCGCTGGCGGGTCTCATCGGACGCGAAATTCTGCGCCGCCGCCAAGCCGAGTCGCACGCCCGCGAAGCCGAGAAACTTTGCGCCGCCGCCCAATCCGAGGCCACTCTGGGACGCTATATGCTCGAGATGCGGACCAACGTCAACAACGCCCTCACCACCGTGCTCGGCAACGCCGAACTTCTGGTCCTCGAGCCCGGACTGCCAGCCAGCGTGCTGGCGCAAGCCGATACCATCCGCAACATGGCGCTGCGGCTGCACGAAATTTTTCAGCGTTTCTCTTCCCTCCAAAAAGAACTCACCGTCGAAGCCCGCGAGTCGGGCAAAAAATCCCTCCACGCCGCCGCTGGCAGCAGCTAAGCAAAACTGTTTTGTAGCGCGGTTCTTAGCAGGCTGCGGAAAAACTCTGATTCGAGCGGGTCTTGGGAAGGGCACGCCTTCACAGCTTGCGGAAAAACTCTGATTTTGATCTTGTTTTGAAGGGGCGCGGCTTCAGCCGCGCCGTAAGTGCAGCGAAATCAATGGCGGCTTTAGCCGCTGAGGGGAGCCGCGGCCCGCAACCAGAGTTTTTCCGCAGACTCTTCAGGCGTGCCGCAACTGCCGTGTTATGAACGCGCCTTTAGGCGCTGGTTCTTGGCGCCAGAGTTCACCACAGGCTGCTAAGCAAAACTGTTTCCTTCCGCAGCCTGTTAGGAAAACGCGCGACTTCACAAGCTGCAACCGTTTCCCGATTTGGTTCTGCACCAGGGGTTTCTTTTGGGAAGTGTGCAATATTGCACAAAAAAATCCTCCCCCGGAGTGCCAACATGGTCGAAATTGGACCATACCGGGTCCGCCGCGGGCGGCTGGCCCGAGAAAAGGGTGCAGTATGTCTGGACTCCAGCGAAAGCCCCACACGATTCTTCATTTTAGCCGCGACCGCAGCATTCTGATCTTTCGCGGATGGCTCCTGAACATTGCGGGATATAGCGTCCTGAACTCGAGCATCGCACCGGAAGCAATCAAATTGTCGAAGCGGGTGGATGCCGCTGTGCTGGACATGAGCAACAATCGCAATGAGGTCACGGTAATCGCACAGGAGATCAAACGGCTTCGACCAAAGCTTCCCACGATTGTGCTGACGGAAGGCCCGGTAGCGATGGACTGGCAACTGGCGGACGCGCTCGTGCCCAAGGAAAGTGGCCCTGAAAAGCTGGTGAAGTCGCTGGAGAAGCTACTGGCAGCCTGACACGGTCGTTCAAAGTTAGGTGGGCAGCGGACCGCGGCGGAACTGCGGCTCGTGTCAGGGCATCGCTTTAGCGATGCCGGAGAAAGTGCAGTCCGCATCAGCGCATTGCTTTACAACATGCGGAAAAAGCAGCGGTTGCGCTTGATTTTGGGTGGCGCAGCGGTTTACCGCTGCGGTAACTGCCTTGTTTTGAATTCGGCTTTAGCCGCTGAGGGCACTGCTCTCAATCAGGAATTGCTGTTTCCGCAAGCTGTTTAGCGATGCCGCAGGGAAGTGTGGTTCGTATCAGGGGCATCGCTTTAGCGATGCCGCAACCCCTCCACATCAAACGCCCCTTCAGGGGCTGGGCTTCGCAAATCGGCCTTTTCGTTGATGCGGTAATGGCAGCCGCGGCTCTCGCCGGATTGTTCAGCGGCTTCGAGTATCAGCAGCGCTGTGAGGATGCCGTTGCGCAGCCCGATAATGGAATCGCCGACCTCGCACTTTTCGTAGAAACGCGCGATCTCCAGGTCCAGTTCGCGCAAGATCCGCATGGCCCGGTTCAGACGTCTCTCGCTTCGGATCAGGCCCACATAATTCCACATCGTGTGCTGGATCGTCAGCCAATCCTGCGTGATGAGGGCGGGGTCCGCCGCTTCGTGTTCGTACCGCCAGTCCGCCACCTTGGGAAAGTAGAAATCGTCGCCTCGCGTGATGCCTTCGGCGGCTTGCGCCCCGGCCCGCGTTCCCCAAACCAGGCATTCCAGCAACGATGTGCTGGCCAGGCGGTTGGCGCCGTGCAATCCGGTGCATGCGACCTCGCCCGCCGCCCGCAGCCGCTGCACCGTGGTCTGGCCGTAATCGTCGGTCGCAATGCCACCGCAGCTATAGTGCGCCGCGGGCACCACCGGGATGGGTTCGCGCGTCATGTCGATGCCGCGCTCCATGCACACCGCGTAAATGCCGGGAAACCGTTCGCGAAGCTGATCGGCGGGCTTGTGTGTAATGTCCAGGTAAACACAAGGCTCGCCCGACTCGAGCATCGTCTGGTAGATGGCGCGCGCGGCGATGTCGCGCGGCGCCAGCGAGCCGGCGGGATG
>JBEKFN010000311.1:0-5246 GCA_050013295.1 Terriglobales bacterium | reverse complement strand
TACAGCGTGCTGAAAGAAACCGCCAGCGACGGACAACCCGACAAAAATAGCGATAAACACAATCGTATGCCACGCTGGGGCGATGAGCGGGCGGCTCGATAGCCGAGAGCTAAGGTTCGCGTCTGCAGTCATCGTGCCCCCTACACTCTTACTGGTCTTCGGAGTCCTTCTGAAGATTCTCAATTCTAAACGGCGTCACTCACGGTTGGTGAAAAATCGCGATTGAACTCATTGACCGAAATCCGCCACCCGAAATCAGGCGCGCGCGCGTTTTTTTCGCGGGCTGAGACGCGGCAAGCCGCGTCTCTACGATTCAGGGCGCTATTCGGCAGGCGGGTCAGTGGCGAACTTCGCTCCACTACTACTGGCGCTCCATTACTGCTGCCGCTCCATTACTGCTGCCACCCCAGGGCCGGCGCAGCGTTTCAGCCAGACCCTCGGCCATCACCGCGGGCAGGATGCGGTACAGCCGGGAGCGCAAATCGCGGTAGCCTTGAATCCCGGCAAAAAGATCGCTCATCAGCTCGCGGAAGCTCGCGCTTTGCGCGGTTAGCGATACCATCCGCTCCAGTACGCTGTCTCCGAAAACCTGTCCGCTGAAGAAGCGCTCGGAAACGCGTGCCGCCAGCTTCAATTCGGAGAGCACCGCATCTTCCAGAAGGACCTGGTAGTGGTGAGGTCGTCCGGCCAACAGCGCTTCGACGCACAACTCCGCGGAGCGAAGGGCGTAGTAGAGACCCTCCCCGGTAATCGGGTCCACCAGGCCCGCGCTGTCGCCGATCATGGCCCAACCATCTCCGCAGACCTGGAGCGTTTCGAAGGTCTGGGCGCGGAACGACGGAAGAATGTGCGAGTACAAGCGGGCACCGTCTAAGTGGAAGCCGTTTTCTTCGTTTCGACGATCTTCGTTCCGGCGATCTTCGTTCAGACAATCTTCGAGCCGCTGTTCTTCGAGCCAATGCTCCAGTAGGCGGCGCAACTCGGCGGTCGAGGTTTTACCCATCCTGCCCGTAATTCCGGCGGAAACATGATCGGTGCGAGGGAAGACCCAGATGTAGCCGGTGATTCCCTTGAGAAACTGGATCTGCATCAGAGAACGATTGCCGGGAGAACCATGGCCAGGGATGAAGTACCCCGCAGTGACCATCAAATCGCTCGGGAGAATCGGCGAGACGAACTGGGAACGGAACGAATTGCGTGCGCCCGCGGCCAGGATCAGGTAGGAGGCTCGGCATTCACGCTGCGGCGTGACGAGTTGCCAGTCTCCGGCGGTCCCGGCAATCCGCGTGACGCGCTCGTGGTGTATATCGACGCGCGCGTCAGCATGCACACCAGCGTGCAAACCAACGCCGGCGCGCCGGGCTCGTTCCAGCAACAATCCATTCAGCGCCAGGCGGGAGAAGATCGCGACCGGGTGCTGCATGTGGAAGCGTACCCGCCGCCCTGACGGGCTGATCAACTCGCAGTGTTCAACCGGATTGCTTTCGGTTCGGGCATCCGCCAGAAACGGAAACTGCTGCAAAGCTTTGTGCGTGAGGCCGCCGCCGCAGGGCTTCTCCCAGGCAAGCTTTTCGTCGAAGAGATGGACGTCCCTGCCACCCGCCGCCAGCAACGCAGCTGCCAGAGCGCCCGCTGGACCGCCTCCGACAATCGCAATGGGGTGTTGCACGCACATGTTCGGTCGCGGATTTCGCCGCATCGGAAACAGGCCCGCCAGCGGGCAACAACATTCCGCCGCCGCTCTCGCGCGTTCTACCCGAGGCGGGATTTGGCCGGGATTCCCGCGAATCCGTGAGGCTCGCGTTTACTGCAGCGTGGTGGAGTTGGTCAGTCCCTGATAGATGAACAATCCCGCAATGACCAGGATCATGAGTCCCGACAAGGCGCCGAGCACCTTAACGATCGGTGTGATCTTTCTCATTTTGGCCAGAACTTCCACTTGATCCTTATGCATCTGGGATTCGCTTTCATTGAGAAAGATGGAATCGTCCTCGTGCATGGTGAGCGTACTTTTATAGATCAGCAGGATAATGAGAATCCCCGTCAGAATACCCCACGCAACCATCAGCATGAACATAGGAGACATACGCCACCTCGGAGCTTAGATCGAGCCCATCCCGACGTTGCCATCTTGGGCCCCAGCGAAAACGGTCGCTGGCGTTCGGGTACAGGCCCCTACTGCGCACGATTATAGACCCCCTTGGCAAGAGGGGCAGCGACTTCTTGCCTACCCGAAGCATCTAACGAGTAGATTTAGGAAGAAGTACCGGCTGGCGAAAAGCCTTGCCGAGCCGGCTGCAACGTTTGTTATAATAATGGATTGCAAGGAGATCAAAACAGATGGCGACCACCTCCGCACCCGATGTACAGCCCGATGTACAGCCCAAGACCGCACCAGTTCTGACCCCGGCCGCTGTGGCCAAGGTCAAAGAGATCATGGCTTCGCAGACGCCGCTTCCGGCCGGATTGCGGTTGTCCGTAGTCGGCGGCGGTTGCTCCGGCTTTCAATATTCCATGGCCTTCGAGAACGGGGCCGGCATGATGGACAAGGTTTTCGACTTTGACGGCTTGAAGGTTTACGTGGATGCCACTTCCCTGATGTATCTGGGCGGAGCGCGCGTCGATTACGTCGAGACCCTGGAAGGCGCCGGGTTCAAGTTCGAAAATCCGAACGTGAAGAGCACCTGCGGCTGCGGCTCCTCGTTCAACGCTTAAGCTTTCACGTTTCGTGCGGATTTCACCACGGGAACTCTAGATTCGTTCTAGCGCTGAACTGTTAGGCGCCTCTGGTTTCACGGCAAGCCCCGCTTTCGATGCGGGGCTTTTTCTATAGCCGCTTTTTTGCTGGGCGAAGGTTGCCGGGAATGCGAAGTCTACTGCTGGGGCGTCGGCGCTGGGGTCTGCGGAGTTGGCGTTTGAGGACCTTGGTTTTGACCGCTGTTCGGCGCTAAACCTTGTCCAAATCCTTGTCCGAATCCTTGTCCTAATCCACCTTGCGCCGGCGTACCTCCAGCCAGTCCGGGAGCGGCGCCGTTCAAGTTCGGAGTGGGCATACTAGGATTCACCGGCCCGGTCAGCGTGCCGCCGCGGTCGAGCGTCGGCATGTAAATAAACAGCCAGTCATTGTAATGGTTCTTGCCGTAGAACACGCGAATGGTCTTATCTTTCTTGTTCAGGCTGGCGACCCCGATGATCGGTCCTCCGCCGAACGTCGGCCCGTTCAAGCCGGAGCTGGAATTGGAACTGGTATTGCCCGAAGATGGATTGCCGGAATCACCATTCAAATTCTGCACGCCGCCCGTCGTCTGTTGAATCCCCCCTTGCATCGCGCCCAACACTCCCTGTACGGCGGCGAGTCCCGCTTGCCCCTGCAGTCCGCCTTGCCCCTGCGGTCCGCTTTGTCCCGCGGGGGTATTCAGGCCAGGTATTTGTCCCAATACCGGCCCGCTGGCTAAGTTGATGTCGGTCTGATGCAGGAATTTGAAGTCCTTCTCCTTGCCCGTGGCCCGGTCAACGTTGAGCGGATCTGTATAACGTTTGCGAATGAAACGGAGGTTGTTGGTATTCTGCAGTTCCTCGACGGTGTTTGGGTACCGTCCAAACTTTTTGTAGAAGTGCTGGATCGCGCGCATGTACGCCGTACCCCGATGCACCATCTCCTCTTCGCGGTCGCGCCGGACCTGCTGGCCAATATCGGGGAGGACGGCGAGCATCGCAATCGTGATGAGCGCGAGGGCCAGCATCAGCGTGATCAGCATGTAGCCGCGCTGGGGCATTTGTAATTTGTGATTTGTAATTTGTGATTTCAAACCACGATGCCGCATAACCGTTCACTCGCCTTTCAATTGCAAATTGCCAATTACCAATTACCAATTACAAATCAGCCACAGCCTTTATCCGGGAGCGCCTTGCGTTAAGGGCAGGCTCTGCCGGTTATTATTGACCATATCTTCCACGTCCACCGCTGTCGCCGAGATGTGCAAGACACGATAACGCCGGTCCACAATGTCGCCCTCAGCGGCGATAAAAATGTCTTCACCCTGGGACAAGAACACCTTTTTCGTTTCCCCGGGCCGGTTGGCAAAGCCAAAAAACTTGAGCGTGATCGGCGGCGGCGGCGGAATTGGCGGAGGCATATGAAGGCTGGCATCGTGTTTGTCCGTGACACCGGGTGCCTTGGGCCTTTCGATCTTGGGCACTGACCCCGCGACAAAAATATTTCTTCCGTTGCCCGCGTACTTGATCTCCTCGCTTTGGCTGAGCAGGTTCAGGTCAAGCGTAGGATCGAGCCGCGGCTCAACCACACGCACCACTTTTCCGGAAGCCGTGCGTCGCGTGAGGGGCTTGGCCGGCGTTGCTCCCGCTGGGGCGGTCGTCGCGGGCGCCCCCGATGGCGACGAGGGCCAGAATTCATAGGCCACCAGTCCCACTGCCAGCCCACCCAATACAGCCAGCGTGATAACTTGCTTCTGGTTTTCGATTCCCAGTTTCACTCAGGCACCCGACCGCAGATAACTGTGTATCGTGATTGCCAGCTTGACCGGTCCCGCGGCTTCACCCGCCAGCTCCACGCCATCGACCATAAAAAACATCTTTGACCGTTCCAGCGTATTGATGAACCGCACCAGTTGCAGATAGTCTCCGGAAAAACCGCCATGGATTTCGACCGGAATTATGCCGGAGCCTTCGGCATCCTCCTGCTTGTATGACGCCTGCTGGATCCGGATCCCATTTTGTGTCGCTAGCTTCCCCAGTTCATTGGCCAGTTCGGAATCGGTTGCGGCAAAGCGGTCCTTGTAGAAGCCGCCGATCTCATTCTTCGCCAGCACGATCTTCTTGTCCATGCCGCGCAGCGGTGCGACTTCGCGGTTCTTCTTCGTCAGTTCGGCCCGGAGTTCGTAGATTTGCAGCCTCCGCGAATCCACCGAACCCACGAGCGGCGAGAACAGAACTGCCACCGCGATTGCATCGGCGGCCAGCATCGCCCCAATCGCAAATTTCAACTTGCGCCGCGATTTTCTCAAGTCCGGCATTATTTTCCGCTCCTGTCGGGCATGTCAGGTACATAAACTGCGATCACCGAAGCGGTTACCACCCCTCCGACATCTCCGCTCTGCGACTCTTGCACCAGTTGCGCTCCCTGGAAATGCCTCGAGCCTTCCATGCGATGGACCAGTTCCACAGCTGCGGCACGCGTTGCGCAAACCACTCTCATCTCCAGCTCCATCTGATTCTGGTCATTCAAT
>JBEKFN010000310.1:0-5248 GCA_050013295.1 Terriglobales bacterium | reverse complement strand
TATCCGGCATCGTGAAGCCATGCGCCTTCACCAGTTCATCGCGCAACTGCCGCCCCGTATAGTGGACAAACACATCGTCCAGCGTCGTGTTCTGCACCGTAAGCGTCTTCAGTGCCGCCCCCGCCACGACCGCCATCTCCACCAGATCGGTCGTCGTGCCCGAGCCATTCGAGGTCAGCACCCGGAACATCCCCCCGCTCTCATTCTGCACCGACGTCACTCCCGGCAATGCCCGCAGCCGCTCTTCCCAATCGGCCGGCGGATGCTCGAAGTGCGCCTCAATCACGTTCGATCCGGGCACGCTTGCCTTCAACGCCTCCGGAGTATCCAGCGCCACCAACTTCCCGTGATCCACAATCGCAATCCGGTTACACAGCCGGTCCGCTTCGTCCATGTAGTGCGTAGTGATCAGGATGGTCAGCTTGCGCTTCGCCTTAATGTTTGTGAGCATTTCCCACACCGCCACGCGCGAAACCGGATCGAGCCCTGTGGTCGGCTCGTCCAGAAAAAAAATCTTCGGACTATGCACCAGCCCCCGCGCAATCTCCAACCGCCGCCGCATCCCGCCCGATAGCGTCTTGGTCTGCGCTCCCCGCCACTTTGTCAGGTCGACGGTCTCCAGCAACTCTTCAATCGCCTGCTTGCGTTGCTTCGTCGGGACGTCGTACAGTTTCGCGTAAATACTCAGATTCTCTTCCACCGTTAGATCCAGATCGCTGGTCAGGGCCTGCGGAATCACGCCAATGGTCCGACGCACCGCCTCCGGATCAGCCGCCACATCATGCCCTGACACCCGCGCCGCTCCCGTCGTGATCGGAATCAGGGTCGTCATCATCCGGATCAACGTCGATTTCCCCGCCCCATTCGGCCCCAGCAGCCCAAAAATCTCGCCCTCCTTCACCGCAAACGAAACGTCGTCCACCGCCGTGAACTCGCCATATCGTTTCACGATGTGTTCCACTTCAATAGCATTAGGAGCGTCCGCCGCAACCTCGCCACGCAGGCTCGTTTCCGACGCCGGAACACTCATGCCGTTCATGGTGTTCCCGTTAGGCTTGTTCGTGTCTTCACTCATGGTGTGCACCCTGAAAGCTTGAGTAATCAGGTTTCAAAGTTAGGGTTTCAAGGTTTCAATGAGAAACCCAAAACCCATTGCGTGTTCCTTGAAACCTTGCACCCTGAAACCTTGCACCCTGAAACCTTGAAACTCTGAAACCTTGCACTATCCCCCCTTCAACTGCTGCGGACTCACTAACACCTCCGCCGTCATCCCCGGCACATAGGCCCCCTTCGGATTGTCCAGCCTCACCTTCAACGCAATCGTCCGAATATCCCGCTTTCGACGCCCCACATCGCGCTGCGTCGCGAAATCCGCTTCCGCCGCCTTATAAAAAACTTTCCCCGGAACCACCGTGCCTCCCGGCAGCCGCACGCGCAGCGTGTCTCCCAATCCAATGTGATCGGCGTCCGTCTCCGGAATCGCCGCCAGCACCCACGTGTCGCTGAAATCCACCACCGTCACGATCGCCTGCCCCGCGTTCACCACTTCGCCTTCGCGCGCAGCCCGCACCAGCACCGTTCCCGTGACCGGCGAATAAATCTTCGTGTACCCCAGCCGCACTTCTCCTTCTTTCAACTGCGCCACTGCGTTATCCACCTGCGCTCGCGTCGATGCCACCGTACTCTGCGCCGCCGTCGCCTGATTCGTGCGCGCCATCGCCGAATGCAAATCCGCCTGCGCCGCGGTCACCTGGTCCTTCAGCGACTGCACGCTGGCTTCTTGCGCCTTCAGGTTCATCTCCGCCTGCACCCTCTCCTGATCCGATGCCACGCCTGCCTGCGCTAATCCAATGGTCCGGCGGCTGTCGCTCTCCACCCGCGTCAGAGTCGCTTCCGCCTGCGCCAATTGCGCTCGCGCCGATTGCAGCTTGGCCTGCGCATTCGACACGTCGCTCGACGTCGACCCCTTCGTCGACTTCCGCGTATACTCGTTGGCGCTAACCTGCGACCGGAAACTGGCAATCGTTGCCGCCGCCGCACGCTCCTCCGCCTCCAACTCCGAGGGATCCAGCAACGCGATCAGATCCCCCTGCTTTACCTGCGTTCCTTCCTCTACCAGGAGCTTCAAAATCCGTCCCTGAATTTGGGGACTCACCACGATCTGGTTCGCATCCACCGTCCCCACCAAAACCAGATCATTCCCCCGCGGCGTGGAAAAAAAGTAGTACCCCGAAGCAATCGCCAGAATAACCCCCAACAGAATCAAGAATTTATTCCGAACACTCATTGAGAATCTCCTAAGTATCCAGCACTCTTCGGAAGGCTTTTGGCTCTTGGCTCTTAGCCTCGGTTCTCATCCTTGACCGAGGAAGCCAAAGGAACAAGAGCCAAGAGCTCACTTAAACAGCGCCTCCGAAATAAAATCCAGAACAAACGCCCGACGCTCCCGAATCCGCTCCTCCGACAACGGATCCACCTTCATCAGCGTCTTCATCAGCGGCGCCGCGCTGAAATAGAAAATGATTACGCCCACCACCGACGGGACAAAGTCCATCGCATTCACCGCCCGGAATTCCCCCTCCTCAATTCCCTCCCGCAACACCTCAGCCAGCCTCTCGAAAATCGGACGGAAATATTTCTTTGCAACCCGCTGCATCCGCGCGCTGCCTTTCGCGCCCGACCGCATCCATTCCCCCTGCACCACCCGCGGAAACCGCGGATTGGCAGCGATGTAATCGAAGTACGCCCCCAGATACTCCAGCATCTTCTGCCGCGGCGGCAGGTTGCTTTCGAGCACCGGCATTACCCGCGCCCGCATCCCGCTGAACACATGGTCGAGCACTGCTTCGTACAATGCATCCTTGTCCTTGAAGTAGTAATAGAGCAGCGCCTTGTTGACGTGCGCCGCACGCGCGATCGCGTCGGTCCGAGCGCCCGCAATCCCATGCTCGGCAAATTCCGCGACCGCCGCCTTAAGGATCGCCGCGCGGCTCTCTTCCGGACGACCGCGAGTTCCCAAACGGTGCTCGTTCGTGGGGGGACGGGCGACGCGCCCGCCCAGATCCGCAGATCTCTTCATATAATTAACCAGTTAGTTAATTTGTAGCACAACCGGCAGGCTAAATCAAATTATACAGGCGTAAAAACGTGGAAGGCCAACGCCATCAGGGCCGTTTCTTTCATGCCTTCGGCACCGCAGCGGGCGGTCCAATCGAACCGCAGCGACCGCGCATGGATTGCCGGAACTTCTCGCGCTCTTCGGGAGTCATCTGCTCCCACCTTTCCCTCATGCGGTGGCGCCAGTACATATGGCGCCCGTGCCGGCCGCGAAATCCGCCGAAGAGGATCCTGCTCAGGACCAAGATTCCTACCGCTTGCCAGAAGCCGATCGGATGCCAGCCAAAGAGAGCCGGCATCAGCCAATTCCACAGGCGCATGACTACAAAGCCGAGCACCGTGACAAATAGCGCGGCAAATAGTGCGAACTTCAGTGCTCTCACAGCCCAATTCCTTTTCATGTCCCTTGTCCTCATGCTTTCGTAAACTCGTCGTGGATGGCCTGGAGCCGCTCGCGCAAGTAAACAACCGCATAGTGCTTGCGCGAGAGCAGCGTGTTCACGCTCACGCCAGTTTGTGCCGCAAGCTCTTTGAAGCTGTAACCCATTAACTCGTGGGCGACGAAAACTTCGCGCTGCTCCTCAGGCAACTCGTCCAAAGCGGCGTCCAGCTCTTCCAGCAGCACACTTTTCGCGTAAGCCGCTTCCGGCCCGGCGTCGGGCGAGGGAAGCAGGTCCTCCAACTGAAGCGTCTCCCCATTCTCGGTAATCGCGGCTGGTTCGCTCCTCAACGCCTCCCGCCTTTTTCTGCGGAAGAGATCGGTGATTCGATTGCGGCCACGCGGAACAACCAGGCCGTAACCTGCTCCACCGGTTTCATCAGACGGTAGGCTTCCACGAGTTCATAGAAGACATCCTGCAGGACGTCTTCTGCGTCCTCGCGATCGGCCACGCGTCGCCGTATGAAGTTGCGAAGCCGGGATTGCTCCCGCACGATCGCCTAAGAGATCCGCTGGTCCTGCTCCGCCATCGCCCACTGTCTTCCCAGCGCCTCATCCATTTACTGATGTAGACGAATGAACGCGAGAAATATTTTATGAAGATAAGCAGAAGATACAACAAAGACGTTTTACGAACCGGCAGGGTCGTTGGCGCAGCCGTGCAGGAGGTCGCTAAAAAGGTCCGAAGAAACGACGGCAACAACGAAGAAGAAGACTACGAGGGCGATAGTCAGAACCGGGTCGGTTAGTGCAACGGCGATCTTTCGCCAACTATCTCGAAACCCTCCGCTTTGGACGTGGCCTTTTGCATTCACAGGCCTTTTTGCCCCAACGATTTGCAGGGCGGACTCGGCAAACAGGAGGTGGGTTGGGGAGAACCGCCCTTCTTTCTCCAGTAGTCGTGCAGTAGGTGACCTTATTGAGGCGCGTAATCGTTTCGATTCGCACTCGGTCGGCAACAAAAGCAGGGCGAGTCTTCACTTGCGGACTTATTTCAAGCCCAGCTCGCCATTGTACTGTTGAGTAATCCCGTAGCACTCACAGGCGGAGTCTTCAAGTTTCTTGCGGTTCACGATCTTCACTGCGCCACGGGTGTATTTGATGAGCTTCTCCTTCTGCAAGACACCAGCTGCCAAACTCACGCTTGGCCTATCGGTCCCTAGCATCGTTGCGAGAAAATCATGGGTGATGGGCAGCGACTCCGAATCCACTCTGTCCTGAGCCATTAGCAACCACCGCACAAGGCGCTGCTCAATGCCGTGCAGCCGATTACACGCGGCTGTTTGTGCAACCTGCATTCCCTGAACTACTGCATAGCGGCTCAACATCAATTGCAGGTGTGGAGTGGATTCCAAAGTGTTTTGCAAAGCTGCGACCTCTACCCGAAACCCATCCCCTGTGATTTGTACCACCGCTTGAAGCGGGCTCCGGCTCAGGCCAACCGCCGCCGGTGTTCCTATAAAGCCCTCGTTGCCAACTATGCCGGCTTCGGCCGTCTTTCCATCTTTCATTACGACGACAAGGGAAATCAAACCTCGATTTGGGAAATACGCAAATTCCAGCTTTCCCGCCTCGTGAAGGACTAGATGGTTTGGCAAGCTGACGTATTCGAGATGAGGACGCAGTGAGTTGTAGTCGCCATCGGAGCTCGATAGAAGGATTAAGTTGCTGACTGGTTTCCCTTCGGTGTTC
>JBEKFN010000309.1:0-5292 GCA_050013295.1 Terriglobales bacterium | reverse complement strand
TTCAGATCGGAATTAGCCCGCGCCGGATTCCCAGTGTGACCGCTTCGGTGCGGGTGGAAGCACCCAGCTTGTCGAGAATCGAGCTGATGTGGAACTTGACCGTATGCTCGGAGATACCGAGACGCGCCGCGATATCTTTATTGACGAGTCCCTCCGCCAACATTCTCAGCACATCGGTTTCACGGGAGGTGATCTCTTCGGACAATTCACCTTCAACTTCCAGAGACGGATCGCCGTAGACAGCAGCCAAGGTCTCGGCGGCCGCTGTGCTCAGCAACACTAGTCCATCATAGGCGGCATAGATGGCGGAGAGAACGTCGTCTGGGTCGCTATCTCTGGACAGAATCGCGCGCACCCCGCTCCGCAATAAGCGCGAGATCGACCGCGCGTCGCTGACCTCCGTGAGCAGAACAATCGCGGCGTCAGATGCCGGCTCCAGCAATAAATCGCGGACCGAATCGGAGTCGATGACAATTACATCCAGTTCGGTGCCATGGGCAAATGACACCAGGCCCGCCACAGCGCCAAAACTTCCCGCCAGCTGGAACTCAGGATGGCTGCGGATAATGCTTTCGAGCCCGGCACGGCGAACGGCGGAGGTCGCCGCCACTGCAATCCGGATCGCGCCTCCGCCGTTTCGTTTCGACATTTGCTATCGCGCTCTCTCGCCCAAGGTGATTGAAACCGGCTTGATCTCGCCGGCGCGAATCACCCTGATCTGCAGAACATCACCGACCTTCGCGGTGGCCAGCGAATCCTGGATCGCATCCACGTGTTCCACTGTCTCTCCGCCCACCTCGAAAAGAACGTCTCCCAGCAACACTCCGGCCTTTTCTGCGGGCCCACCGTTTTCGACGTGCATGACCAGCAGCCCGACTCGCGTTTGAGCAGGCAGCTTCGAGCGCATATTTTCTGGCACATCCACCGGTTGCATCGCAATACCCAAATACGGCCGCGCGATATGCCCTCTTTCCAGGAGTTCTTCGACGACGCGATTGACGGTTGCCACCGGCACCGTCACAGCTCGTCCATGGCCGAGGCCCCGCGTATTGATGCCAACGACTTCGCCCCTGGCATTGAGCAGCGGTCCGCCGGAAAATCCCGGATACAAGGCGAGGTCGAGCCGAATGTGCTGATCGAGTTTTCCCCCACGCCGGTTCCTCCACTCGCCGCTGATGCCGCCGATGATCCCACTGCTCGCCACTAGATCCCCGCGCCGCGTGCGGCCCAGCGCCAGAACAAGATGCCCGAGCCTGAGGCTTGTCGAGTCGCCGAATGGGGGCGCGCCCGAAGATCCTTCCTCGATCCTTAGGACGGCTATGTCGGTACTAGGATCCCGTCCAGCCAGTTTCGCGGAAACTGAGCGACCGCCATTGAGCAGCACTTTGATGTCTTCGTCGCGCTGCACTCCGTGATGAACCGTTACAATCACCCCCTTCTTCCATTCGATGCCACTGGTCGGCATCCAGCGCCGGGCATGGATGGCGACCACGCTACCGCCCGCCTTCTCCGCCGCAGACGCAAATTCGCTTGAAATTGTTTCTAATATTGAGTTGGCCATGTTTAGCAAAACCCCTTTCCTGAACTGTGAGTACAGGATTCAGGATCGAGGATAAGAACGGAAGGCGCATCCGCCACATGGCTAGGTAGAAACCAGAAGGTTGGCTAGCCAAGCCTGATTTGTATCAGGGCACGCCTTCAGGCGTGCCGTAAGTGCCATGAATGCGCCTTTAGGCGCTGGTTCTTGGCGATGGAGATTTAGCTCTATTTTTTCGGGGGAATGCAGCGTACAGGAAGGCTGCATGGTATTGGAGGCATATCGAAAGAAGAAGCTAATCCTTTTTAAGATCAAGGATTTGCCAGTACTATTGGAAAAACAGATGGGACACAAAGATCAAATGTCCTCCTCGACACCTGATGCTTCGTTACTTGATCCGTCGATTATTAA
The DNA here is from genome assembly GCA_050013295.1 of Terriglobales bacterium. Lineage (GTDB taxonomy): Bacteria > Acidobacteriota > Terriglobia > Terriglobales > Acidobacteriaceae > Acidiflorens. The sequence goes on along the minus strand of JBEKFN010000309.1, from coordinate 3,344 downwards.
TAGAACGCCGGCGGCGGTCTTGACGGTTAGCGATTCGTGTTCGCGCGGCGAGAAAGTGGATCTCTCCGGTCCGGCGGTGGCGGAAGCGCTGAGCCGGCGCAACTTTCAAGTGGTGGTGCGCAGCGTAGTGGCCGACGAGCGCGCCGCGATTCAGGAAAAACTGATTGAATTGTGCCGCTCGGCTCGACTGGTGGTGACCACGGGCGGGACGGGGATCGCTCCCCGCGACGTGACGCCGGAGGCGACCAGCGCGGTCTGCGACCGATTGGTGGAAGGGATCGCGGAGCACATGCGATTCCAGGGAATGGGCAAGACGCCCTTCGCTGCGCTGAGCCGCGCGGTGTGCGGCGTCCGGGGAACGAGCCTGATCCTGAATCTGCCGGGCAGTCCGGCGGGGTCGGTCGAGTCGCTGGAGGCGGTGATGGATTTGCTGCCGCATGCGCTGGAGTTGATCGCGGGCAAGACGGCGCATGAGTAGGGGGGTCAGTCGATAAAGGGTTTTGGGAAGGGGGTTTTGGGAAGGGCACGGCTTCAGCCGTGCCGCCAAGAGCCAAATAACGATGGGGCTTTAGCGCCTGAGGTCCTGGCAGTGTACTGCTCCGGTTCATTATGAGATGGCTTCTAGTGTCAAATAACTTCGCGTCCTAGCATTCTCAACCACACGGGGACACAGCGAATTTCGTCGTCTGCAACCGAACTATCCAATTAATCCGGCATCGTTAGAGATGGCTAACTTCAGTCGGCGGGCCGTGGCACGTTCCCCTCATAGGGCGTGTCGCGTTCTGCCAGCAGGCGCTGCAGTTCGGCTTCCGCTTCGGCGCGGACCCGCTCGGCGAAAGCATTTGCGCTCTGCCGGTGCTCGGCGCTGAGCTCGGACAAGCGCACATGTAAGTAGGGCTGGTCCTCTTCCAGGCGGCGCAGCAGCCTCTCGGTTCGGGCGATTCTTTCTTCCAGTGGAATCATGCTTGGGAACTCAGACGCACGCTTCTACAGTGCCACAGCGGTGACCGGGTGCAAGTTACAAACTGGATGCCGGGGCGTGGGCATTTTCAAGAAATGTCTTCGGGAAAAGCGAACGGCCGATCGGCTAGCAACCCGAGGTGAAAGTCTGATTTGCATCGGGGCACGCCTTCACAGGCTTCGGAAGAACTCGGTTTTGACTTTGCTTTGAAGGGGCGCGGCTTCAGCCGCGCCGTAAGTCTCGCAAAATCAATGGCGGCTTTACAGCTTGCGGAAAAACTCGGGTTTTGACTTTGCTTTGAAGGGGCGCGGCTTCAGCCGCGCCGTAAGTCTCGCAAAATCAATGGCGGCTTTTAGCCGCCGACGCGCCGCCGAGCTATCAAGATGACTTTTTCCGTAGCCTGTTCAGGCGTGCCGTAAGTGCCATCTTATGAATGCGCCTTCAGGCGTGGTTCTTGGCGCTGGAGTTTCACCACCGGCAGCTAGGAAAGCGCCGCGTAGCCTCGCAAGTGCATGGGCATTTCGCCTTGCAAGCGCTCGGTCAGCCATTTTTCAAGCTGATACTGTGAGCTCTGCGGAACTCCTATAAAGCGGATGCCGACGTGGCCGGTTCCGTCGGTCCATGCGACTTCGCCTTTCAGTTGGAGAGAAACGTTACTCCCGGGAAGCGTGAAGCAAACCAGCGCGTCCGCATCCTTGGGCAACTTGCCGAGGGTGCGGATGGCCATGCCTCCCTCGCTCAGGTTGGTCGTCGTGCCGGTCAGTTCCTGGTCGCGCGCAAGACTGATTCGCAACGGCATCTCCACCGGATGGCGGAAGTAGCGGCGCTTTTCCCGCACCATGAAATTGAGCGCGGCATTAAAACAGCGGGAGGCATGCAGCGGAGTGAGCGGCTTTTGCAGTACGAAGTTGGCTCCCGACTTGAAGGCCTCCTGCGTGGTCGTCTTCCCATTCACCACGGCAAAGGCTACACACTTCGAATTGCTTTGGGTCTGGCGAAGCGATTGCAGGAGATCACGGCCGTTCTGCAGGTCGTCGCAGTCGATGATGACCGCATCGAACTTGCGCTTCGCCAGCAGATCGTTGCTGGGCTGGGGCCCTGCGCAAACCTGGACATTGACCGAGATCTTCTCCAGTGCCGGACGCAGCACGCCGAGCAAAGCGGCATCCTGGCTGATGAGAAGAGAGTCCAGATTCATGGCATTTTCGATACTAGCGGCAGCCGGGAAGGTAGGAAAGTGACCTAGGTACTGGTTGCAATTACCAATGAAGCGAGTTCCTCCGTAACCTCAAGCTGTCCGCGATGTTGGTTGCAATTCAGGGCGAGTTGCATTGGTGGAGAGCCGGGCGTCCCCCGCCCGGCGGGACCCTTCGACTGCGCTCAGGGCAGGCTCGCGAGACGCCCACCGTATGAGTCTTCCGAAGGGCGAGAGAATCAAGAATGATTCCGTTTCCGTCAGTTTTTTCTGGATTCTCACGCCTTTCACCGCGAAACTAGCTGGGTGGCCGAGACCGCTTATCTGTCGCTGGGATCGAACCTGGGAGATCGTGCGGCCAACCTGCAAGCCGCAGTCGCACAAATGGACGTGGCGGGCCGCTTGCTGGCGGTCTCCGCCTTGTATGAGACCCAACCAGTGGACGTCCCGGACCAGCCGTGGTTTCTGAACTGCGTGGCGGCGATTGCCACGGATAAGACGCCGAGAGAACTCCTCCAGCTTGCGTTGCAGGTCGAAGCGGTGATGGGACGCCTCCGCATGCGCGACAAAGGTGCGCGCAAGATTGATATCGACGTGGTGCTGTTTGGGGATCGCGTGGTGGATGAGCCAGGCTTGAAGATTCCGCATCCGTCAATGCACAGGCGGCGCTTTGTCTTGGAACCGCTAGTCGAGATTGCTCCGGAGGCGCGCCATCCCGAACTCGGGAAAACTGCGAGAGAGCTTCTGGCGGAGCTGGCAGACGGGCAGATGGTGCGGCGGCTCTGAAACTCACCTCCGTCCTGCGAGCACACGGGGCGACGCACAAACCACAGTTAGGTAGTCAAGAAAGTCCAACATTAGTAGTACCCATCAGACGTGTGTCTCACAAAGGGTAGATTTTGAGAATTTAAAGCGCGGACTTCCGGTTTGAAGCGAAGCCCCGGACGTGCTACAAATGAGCGCATGGACGAGGCCATCCGCATCTATCACAGTCACGAGGAAATGAAGGCCGACGAGTATCGGTACTGGCAAGGTCGGCCCGTGCATGAACGGATGGACGCCGTTGAAGAAATGATCCAGACCGCCTACGCACTCAAAGGTTGGGAGATCGAGCCGGATGTACCAAGACTACAAAGACCTTTTGTCCGCCTTCCATGCCCATGGCGTTAGATACCTGATTGTTGGCGG
>JBEKFN010000308.1:0-5299 GCA_050013295.1 Terriglobales bacterium | reverse complement strand
ATGCCTGGGGCATTGCCGTGCGCAAGTCCTCGGGCGAGATTGTTACCTACAGCGAGCCGCTGGAGCGGCCTTCCGAACAACATAAGTGGATGGGCTGGCCGGTGGTGCGCGGGGTGATGACGCTGGGGCACGCGATGACGCTGGGATTCCGCGCGCTGAAGTTTTCCGCGAATGCGGCGCTGGATGAGTTAAACGCCGATCCGGGCAACGACGGTCTTCACAGTGAGGATCGCAGTGAAGATCATGGCCATAGCGATCAGGCCAAAAAGTTTGAAATCACCGGCTGGATGGCGGCAGTAAATGTTATTTTCTCCGTCGCCTTCTTCATCTTTATGTATAAGTACCTGCCGCTGCTGGCTACGACGGAACTGAAGAAGGTGAATCCGGTGTTCGGCCAGCAGTTCGTGTTTAACCTGGTGGACGGGATGATCCGGATCGCGATGTTCCTGCTGTTTGTGTGGGGCGTTTCGCTGTGGAAGGACATCCGCCGCGTGTACGAGTACCACGGCGCCGAGCACAAGACGGTGTTTGCGTTCGAGAATGGCGATCCGCTCGAAACCAGAGCGGTGCAGAAGTATTCGACGTATCATCCGCGCTGCGGAACCAGTTTCCTGATGACGGTGATGATCATCTCGATGCTCGTGTACATGGCGATTCCCGTGCACACTTTCTGGGCTCGATTCGGCATTCGTATCGCGCTCCTGCCCGTGATAGCAGGGGTTTCCTACGAGATCATTCGCTTTGCCGCCAAGCATCGCGGCTCGCTCTTCGCGCTGATGACGGCGCCCGGCCTGTGGCTGCAGCGAATCACGACCCAGCCTCCGGATGACAGCGAGGTTGAGTGCGCGATCGTTGCGCTGGATGAAGCCATGAAGTTGGAAAAGACGCACGGCGGCGAGTTGGTAATTGCCTAGCGGTGCCCACCGCGAAATCTTGTTTTCTTTCTCATTCCACCTAAAATCATTAGAGTAGAGACGCGGCTTGCCGCGTCTCCGCCCACAGAGTGAGACGGGGCAAGCCCCGTCTCTACGGATGGAAATCATGTTCGAACGCTTGGACCAAATCGAAATTCGCTACGAAGAGCTGACGCAAGCCCTGCTGTCGCCGGAGATCACCAACGATTCGGCGAAATACCAGAAGACTGCCAAGGCTCACGCTGAGATTGCGCCCATTGTCGAAAAATACCGCGAATTCAAGGACCTGACCAAGGGCATCGCCGAAAGCAGGGCGGTTCTCGCCGACGAAAAAGATCCGGAAATGCGAGCCTACGCGGAAGAGGAACTGGCGAAGCTGGACGCCAGCATCGTGACCGTCGAGGAAGAACTCAAAGTTCTATTGTTGCCGAAGGATCCGAACGACGAGAAGAACGTGGTCCTGGAAATTCGCGCCGGCACGGGCGGCGATGAGGCCACGTTGTTCGTGGCGGAAGTCTTCCGCATGTACAACCGCTACGCCGAAACGCAGAAGTGGAAAGTGGAAGTGCTCTCCACGTCGGAGTCGGGCGTGGGCGGGTTAAAAGAAGTGATCGCGCTGATCGAGGGCGACCGGGTCTATTCGCGGCTGAAATATGAGAGTGGCGTGCATCGCGTGCAGCGCGTGCCGGCGACCGAGCAGCAAGGGCGAGTGCATACGTCGGCGATTACGGTCGCGGTGCTGCCGGAAGCGGAAGAAGTCGATATCAAGATCGAAGCCAAGGATCTGCGCATCGATACGTTCTGTTCGTCGGGGCCGGGCGGGCAGTCGGTGAATACGACTTATTCGGCGGTCCGTATCACGCACATTCCGACGAACACGGTGGTGAGCTGTCAGGATGAGAAGTCGCAGATCAAGAACCGCGAAAAAGGGATGCGCGTGCTGCGCTCGCGGCTGTACGAAGTCGAGATGCAGAAGCAGCAGGACGCGCTGGCGAAAGAACGCAAGCAGATGGTGGGCTCGGGCGACCGTTCGGAGAAAATCCGCACCTATAATTTTCCGCAGAACCGGCTCACCGACCATCGCATCGGCTTCACCATTCACCAGTTAGAGCAGGTAATGGACGGAAAGCTGCAACCCATTATCGACGCGCTGACCACGCACTATCAGGCGGAGAAGCTTAAACAGGAGACGGCAAGCGTGGTGTAAAGAGATTGTGTTAAGGCCATTTCTGAGGTCGGATTGCGGGGTAAGAGTCTGCGACCACCTACCTAGAGCAATGAGCGAAAAACAAGCGGTACTCCGGCGAGAGCCAAGTCATTGCCTGCTGGAAATCAGAGGCTGAAAGCCAAAAGCTAAGAGCCAAAAGCTAAGAGCCAAAAGCGAAAAGCTAATAGCCGCCAGCTATCGTCTGATCAGCGCCATCACCCATCCCGCCAGAAAAACTCCACCAACGAATAGGGCGAAGCAGTAGAGACCGTAGCGCACCTGCTCAATCGTCGAATTGCGCTGTGTGATGCCGAAGACCACCGACGCGAACAGCGCGAACACCACCGCAGCCGAGAAGTGCGACAAGTTGATGGTCACGGCTTCTTCCCCAGCGCAATGTGATGCGCATCCGCTGCCGCGATGAAGTTCAGCAGGCCGGCAACAATCAGAAATGTCTTGCCGTAATCCGCGGCGGCATTCGCTGCCATCACGTTGCCCCAGTCCATGATGCGCGCCAGAAAATAGAGCGCTCCCGAGCCTACGTCGCCCACGAAGCCGAGTATGTCGAGGATGTCTCCGCTGTTCGGCTTGTAAATCCGCCCCTGCATGCCCAACCCAATCAGGAACATCGCGACCACCGACACCAGCAGCAGAATGCCGCGCCCATAGCGCTTCAGCAGAATGTGTCCGCCTCCCGGAATTAGCCAGCCCACCAGCGGCGCAACCACCGCCATGGTCGTCAGCGGATACTCCGGCGGAGTCGCTGGCAGCGCATTTTTTGATTTATCTGTTGTCGGCTTGGCCATTCAGATGGTCACGATCTCTCGTTGGATTTTACCAGTGACCTCGGCGCTTCCCGGCCGCACCAGCACGTTCACTTCCGAGCGCACGCCGAACTCGGGCAGGTAGATGCCGGGCTCGATCGAGAAACAGGAATTGGGCAGAATGCGCCGCTCGTCGTGAATTTCTAGATCATCCATGTTCGCGCCATTCGCATGCACCTCGGTCGAAATCGAGTGGCCGGTGCGGTGGATGAAGTACTCTCCGTATTTCGCCTGCTTGATGTGCGCCCGCACCGCGTGATCCACTTCCCATCCCGCGATCGGCCTGGCGGCAGCGCCGGCGACAGCGTTTTGCACCGTCTTCACGCCGATATCCCGCGCCTCGCTCACAATCTTGAAAATTTCGCCCTGCCGGTCTGACGGAGCCTTGCCCACAATCCCCATCCACGTGATGTCGTAGTAAACCGCGCCCGGTGTATTCTTTTTCGCCCACACATCCAGCAGAACCAGATCCCCTTCATGAATCGGCGCCGGACGGCTTGCGCTCGGCTCGTAGTGCGGGTTGCCGCTGTTGGCGTTCACCGCCACGATCGGCGGATCGTCGGTCACCATGTTCGCGCGCTGGAATGCTTCCATGAAAAATTGCTGAATGTCATGTTCATGCGTGCCGCCGTTGCGCACGCGCCGTCCGATTTCCTTGAAAGCCTCGGCGGTGACCGCGTCAATCACATCGCGCGCCGCAAAGTGCGACTTGATCTGTTCGTCCGTCAAGGTCGCTTCAAACTGCGCGATCAGGTCCGCCGCACTGATAATGTTCTTGCCCAGCCCGCGGATCAGGTCCGCCGTTCCCGCGTCCACCATGGAAATAGTGAAGACAAAGTTGTTGGGCGAATATTGCATGGCCACATCGCGATGCGCGGCCAGCATCTGCTTCAAGCCGTCGAACAGTTCCTGCCATCCGGCGTACTGTTTCTTCGCGCCGGGCAAGGTATCGAGGTGTCCCGACTCGATCTTGTGGACCAGTTTGACGGGTTCGCCTTTGGCGGGAATCAGGTAGTACCAGCGCCGCGTGACCATGAGCCCATCCGGCAGCCCGAGAACGCGGTAAGCGATCGGGTCGCGATGGTGATGATCGTAGAAAAGCCAGGCGTCAATGTTGCGCTCGCGCAAGGCTTGCTGGATGGCGGACAAGTCCATATTCAAAGCGTTATTCTACACGACCGCTGTCCCTCGCCGAAGGTCTGGAGCGGGATAGTAGAGCCTACCCACATCGTATCCCCAGCGAGGTTGATTCAGCGATGGTTCTGCTATGATCGCGGCAGGGCCGGGAAAACCACCGGACTGCACCCTTCAACCAGGAGTTCTCATCATGGAAATGCCCGTTCTTCCCCTGGGCTCCCGCCGCAACGAAGACATCGCGCTCGACCTCATGAAATTCATCGCCATGACCACCGGCTACGGCAAGACCACCGGAGCCGGAGTCGGTTTCCAGGGCACCGCTGCGACCGACAAGCCCGAGGATTACGCCGCCCATTTGCTGGAACTTTACGGCCGCTGCCTGCAGTCGGTAGCTGGGAAGTAGGCCGGGTCTCTTGCCGCATTCCTGGGGCCAGTTTCTTCCGGCCTTTCGCACTCACACACCGGGCGGAAGTGAGCAGAGCCAGTTTCATACATCGGTCTTGGTCTTGGGAAGGGCACGGCTTCAGCCGTGCCGTTCAGGGTCTGGAAGAGTGCGGGCTTTAGCCCCTGAGGCACGTGCCTCCCGAGCTGAAAGGCATTTATAAAACCAACTTTAGGTTCTTGGAGCGACCGCGAGTGACGTGCGGCGTTTGCGCCAATCGTTCCGCCTTCTATAGAATCGTGGGTCTGCTGCAAGGTGTCTGAGGCTGCAAGCGGAGTCCTATCGGTGAAAGACCGTCGTCGCAGTTGGTCATCGCGAACGACCAACGACTGACGACCAACGACCAATCAGGAATCATTATGAAAATTCATGAGTACCAGGCAAAAGAAATTCTGAAGAAGTATGACGTATCCGTGCCCCGCGGCACGATGGCGGCGACCCCGGAAGAAGCTGAGGCGGCCGCGAAGGAACTGTTCCGCTCCGGCGCGACGGGTGTTGTGGTGAAGGCGCAGATCCACGCCGGCGGACGCGGCAAGGGCGGTGGAGTGAAGATTGCCAAATCGGTGGAAGAGGCGGTCGAAATCGCCGGCAAGATGCTGGGCATGAAACTGGTCACGCACCAGACCGGACCGGAAGGACGCATCGTGCATCGATTGCTGATCGAAGAGACGTTGCCCATCGAGAAGGAACTTTACCTCGGCATTCTGGTGGATCGCGGCGAGGGCAAGCCGGTGTTCATGGCATCGGCTGCGGGCGGCATGGATATTGAGCAGGT
>JBEKFN010000307.1:0-5304 GCA_050013295.1 Terriglobales bacterium | reverse complement strand
CCCAGCGCTGGCCATACCTCTCACCGGTACGGGCATAGATGCTGCTTCCTCTTCTGCTGGCCACATCACCTCCAATCCTGCGAGCCTGGCCTTTGGTAGCGCCCAGGTCGGAAGTAGCCTGACTTTGGCGAACTCGCTCACGAACACGGGTGGGTCTAGCGTGACCATCTCGCAGGCCGCAGCTACCGGGACGGGATTTAGCATCAGCGGACTGAGGGTTCCTTTTGTCCTCAGTCCCGGTGCAAGTGTGCCCTTCAGCGCGGTGTTTACGCCACAATCGGCGGGCAGCGCAAGCGGTGGGATCACGGTGGTTTCCAACGCCTCTAACTCAACTTTGACCGTCCCGCTCACAGGCACAGGCACGGCCCCGGCGCAGGCACCGGCCCCGGTGATCACTAGTGCGACTACGGCGAGCGGGACGGTAGGAACTGCATTCTCCTATCAGATCACGGCGACGAACACGCCCACCAGTTATGGAGCGACTGGTTTGCCGGCAGGATTGTCGGTCAACAGCGGGAACGGGTTGATCTCAGGGACGCCAGCGACAGCAGCAACATCGACGGTGACGCTGAGCGCGAGCAACAGCGGAGGGACCGGAAACGCCACCTTAACGCTGACCATCAAGCCAGCGGTGCCGGTGATCACGAGCGCGACTACGGCGAGCGGCACGGTGGGAAGTGCCTTTTCATATCAGATCACGGCCAGCAACACGCCCACCAATTATGGGGCGACGGGATTGCCTGCAGGCTTATCGGTGAACAGCGGGACAGGGCTGATCTCGGGGACGCCGACGGCGGCGGGAACATCGACGGTGACGCTGAGCGCAACCAACAGCGGTGGTACCGGAAGCGCGAGCCTTACGTTGACCATTGCCGCTGCTCCCATTCCCGCGCCCGTCATCACGAGCGCGACGACAGCGAGCGGGACGGTGGGGAGTGCGTTCTCCTATCAGATCACGGCCAGCAACACGCCCACCAGTTACGGGGCGACGGGATTGCCGGCAGGATTATCAGTCAAAGGCACGTCAGGATTGATTTCAGGAACGCCGACGGCGGCGGGAACATCGACGGTGACGCTGAGCGCAACCAACAGCGGCGGTACCGGAAGCGCGAGCCTTACGTTGACCATCAACCCGGCCCCGGCAGCTCCGGGTCAACTTACTTCCAATCCTGCGAGCCTGGCCTTTGGCAGCGCCCAGGTCGGGAGTAGCCTGACTTTAACAGACTCGCTCACGAACACGGGTGGGTCGAGCGTGACCATCTCGCAGGCCACAGCTACCGGGACGGGATTTAGCATCAGTGGGCTAAACGTTCCCCTTACACTCAATCCTGGTGCAAGTGTGACCTTCAGCGCGATGTTCGTGCCGCAATCGGCGGCCAGCGCAAGCGGTGGCATCACGGTGGTCTCCAACGCCTCCAACTCAACTTTGACCGTCTCGCTCACGGGCACTGGCACGGCTGCGGGTCAGCTTACCATCGCTCCTACGGCGTTGAGTTTTGGCAATGCGACCGTGGGGACGACCGTTAGTCAGTCCAGCAGCCTTAGTGCTTCCGGCGCGAACGTGACCGTTTCGTCTGCCAGCCTGAGTAGTGCAGAATTCTCGCTAACCGGGATTTCCCTCCCGGTGACGATTGCAGCCGGACAAAGCGTGCCGGTCACCATGACGTTCACACCGCAGTCTTCGGGCAGCGCCAGCGGTGTCCTCACCGTCGCCAGCAACGGGTCGAATACTGCGACCCAGAGTCTGAGTGGGGTAGGCGTCGCGCCACCACAGCACAGTGTTTCTCTTTCCTGGACCGATACTAACTCCGGGATTGCCGGCTACAACGTCTACCGTGGCAACGCCGCGGGTGGACCCTTCACGCAGATCAATTCGGGTTTGGACGCGACTCCTGCGTATAGCGACACCTCGGTCGCCGCCGGGCAGACCTATTACTACGTGGCCACGGCAGTGAATGAGAGCGGAGCGGAGAGCGCGTATTCCAATGAAGTGGAGGGTGCAGTCCCGAGCCCCTAACCTCCGGCAAAACGATTCGAACCCGGAGTTGCGGTGAGCGCAGGCAGCTGCCGAGCTGCGCTCAGCTGGACGGGGCAAAGCCCCGTCTCCACACGAGCGGAAGTGATCAGCTTTCGACCGCTGCCAGCGAACCTTTCTTTCGCTTATTCGATGGCAGAATCTTCTTGCGCAGGCGCAGGGATTTCGGCGTGACTTCGACAAACTCATCGTCGGCGATGAATTCAATGGCTTGTTCGAGATTGAGATTGCGGTACGGGACCAGGCGGATCGCTTCGTCGGAAGTGGAGGCGCGCATGTTGGTCAACTTCTTCTCGCGCACAATGTTGACATCGAGATCCGTGTCTTTCGCATTCTCGCCAATAATCATTCCTTCGTAAACGTCCACGCCGGGGCCGGCGAAAAGTATGCCGCGCTCCTGCAGATTGTAAAGAGCGTAGGAGGTCGTAAGCCCGGGCCGGTCGGCGACCAGCGCGCCCGTGGGGCGATGCGGGATTTCTCCCTGCCACTCGATGTATCCGGCAAAGAGCGCGTTCATGACGATGGTGCCACGCGTGTCGGTGAGCAGCGTGCTGCGCAGTCCGATCAGTCCGCGGCTGGGCACGCGGAATTCCACTCGCACGCGGCCATAGCCGTGATTGTGCATGTTGGCGACTTCGCCTTTACGCGAACCGACATGTTCCATGACCACGCCGACGAATTCCTCGGGGATATCGACGGTGAGATGTTCGACCGGCTCCATCAGTTTGCCGTCAATGTGCTTGGTGACAATCTCAGGCTTGCCGACCATCAGTTCGTAACCTTCGCGGCGCATCATCTCAATCAAAATAGAAAGCTGTAACTCGCCGCGGCCGAGCACCTTGAACGAATCGGTGCTGCCAGTCTCTTCCATGCGCAGCGAGACGTTAGTGAGTAACTCTTTTTCCAGCCGCTCGCGCAGGTTGCGCGAGGTAACGTAGTTGCCTTCGCGTCCGCAAAAGGGCGAAGTGTTGATAGTGAAGAGCATCGCAATCGTAGGCTCGTCGATGACGATGGGCGGGAGAGGCGCGGGATTCTCAGCGCCGGTAATAGTTTCGCCAATCGTGATGCCTTCGACGCCCGCGACGGCAATGATGTCGCCCAGCGATGTCTCCGTAATGTCGGTGCGTTTGAGGCCGGAGAAGCTGAAGAGCTTGGTGATTTTTGTCTTGTGCAAAGAGCCGTCGCGCTTGGCGATAGCGACGTCTTCGCCAGTCTTCATGGTTCCAGAGAAAACGCGGGCAATGGCCAGGCGGCCGAGATAGTCGCTGTAATCGAGATTCGCTACCAGGATTTGCAGCGGGCCATCCGCATCTCCTTGCGGCGCGGGAATGGTGCCGATGATGGTGTCAAACAGCGGACGCAGATTTTCGCCCGCCGCTCCCTGATGAACGGCAGCGGTTCCTGCCTTGGCGTTCGTATAGAGGACGGGGAAGTCGAGCTGGTCTTCTTTGGCGTCGAGATCGATAAAAAGGTCGTAAACCTCGTTCAGAACTTCCTGCGGGCGGGCGTCGGGGCGGTCGATCTTATTAATGACGAGAATCGGCTGGAGATTCGCTTCGAGCGCCTTGCTGAGCACGTAGCGGGTCTGCGGCAGCGGGCCTTCGCTGGCGTCGACGAGCAGCATGACGCCGTCAACCATCTTGAGCGCGCGCTCCACCTCGCCGCCAAAATCGGAGTGGCCGGGCGTGTCGACAATATTGATTTTTACGCCCTCATAGAACACAGCCGTGTTCTTGGCGAGGATGGTGATGCCGCGCTCGCGTTCCAGATCGTTCGAGTCCATGACGCGCTCGGCTACGGTCTCGTTATCGCGGAAAGTGCCGCTCTGCCGGAGCATGGCGTCAACCAGCGTGGTCTTGCCGTGATCCACGTGGGCAATGATGGCGATGTTGCGGATACTCGCGTTCAGATCGAAAACTCCTCAGGACTGCGGATTGGGGCTTAGTACTACTTTACTATGGCGAGGAGGTTCCGGTTTGGCAACCGCCCTCGGCTTTCCACGCGAGCTCGGTCTCGCTTGATTTTGGGTGGTGTAGCGGTTCACCGCTGCGACTCAGGCTTTGGGGTGGCGCAGCGGTTTACCGCTGCGATAACCACGCTTGTTTTCAGGGGAGGCTTCAGCCGCTGAGGTGACGCTGCAACGAGAAAAACACTTTTCCCCTAACCTCGTCCGCCGTGCTGTACCTCCCGCTTTTTTCATCACCAATTTTGTGTACGCCCATCACAGACACCCGCCCGCAACCCTGCAATGATCCTCCGAGAGTGCAGCATCCAGAACTCTGCCCGTCTCCAGAGACGGTTCCGCAAACTGCCGCAAATTCATTTTTCGGCACTCTTTGACAAAGTGAGAAGTCGACGGGCCGTGAACACCGCGGACCGGAGGAAAAGTGCATTAATCCGTAAATTTTGCACCTAAGTCCCACCCTTTGAATACTTTACCCATAAGTGCTTTATCCCGAATACTTTACAGCCTCTCTCCGCCAACCAAAACATTCTAATAGGCTTAAGAGGGGGGTGGGGGGGTAGGGGGGGTACCCCCCTCAACTAATTAGTAGCTGACAGCTGATTTCAGGAGCCATCATAATGTCATCATCTTCCGACAGATATTCCGACGAAGCCTGCCAACAAATAAAGCTCGACGGAGAGCCCTGCCGCTCTGCCGCCCTTCGCGGTAAGAAGTTCTGCTACTACCACCTCCACAGCGGCCCGCCGCCGGAACAGGTCAGTAACCCCGGAGTCATCCCTCAGGTTCAGTTCCACCTGCCCCTCTTGGATGACGCCACCTCGATCCAGGCGACCATCACCCTGGTTTGCGAACATTTGCTGCACCGCCGCCTCGAGCCGAAAAAAGCCGGAATTCTGCTCTACGCCCTGCAGGTTGCGTCCTCGAATCTGCGTCGCCTGAATGAAGATAGAAGTCAGAAGAAAAATGGAGAGAGTAATGCGGCAGAAGCTCTTCCCGCTCCCCCTCCCGACCCAGCATCATCAGATACTCTTCGAACTGCCCAGGACGATTCCGGCGCCAAGCCGTCACATGACCCCGATCGCTTGCCGCCCGGAACAATTCAGGCCTCTGCGCGGCCGCGCCGGCGCGTGGATTACGCTGCACGCCAGTGACGGCTGTATGAGAAAAATGGGATGAAAAAAGGCACTGGGCCACACTAGTAAGCTGTCCCGGCGATAATGAAAGCACGGATCGAAGCGCCTATACCCGATCAGTTGAACCCTGTGCTGGTTTTACAGATACTCGGCAAGGGAACACTGCTTAC
>JBEKFN010000306.1:0-5321 GCA_050013295.1 Terriglobales bacterium | reverse complement strand
CGACCAGCAGGACGGAAGCCGCAATTTTCCATAGCGTCCCAACCCGAGCCGCAGGAGCTTCTGGCACGGCCACCAGGCCCGAGCTTGCCGCGGGAGTGCGCCCGCTCTCGGAGTCCCGTTTCAGTCGCTGCAGGTCGGCTCGCATCTCTGAGGCGTGCTGGTAACGTAGCGAGCGATCTTTCTCCAAGGCTTTAGCGATGATTGCGTCGAGCTGAGCCGGTAGTTGAGGGTTCCACTGACTGGGTAATTCCGCGTGTTCGTAAAGGATAGCCCCGTAGGTCGCTCCGTCGGTGTCTTTATCGAAGGGCAGGCGGCCGCTGGCCATCTCATAGAGTGTCACACCGAAAGAAAACAGGTCGGTACGTTCGTCGAGAGGCTTGCCAGCAACCTGTTCGGGTGACATATAGCTCACTGTCCCCAAAGCCATATTCTTGGTAGTGAGATCCTTCTCGGCAAACGCGGACGCGCCGATCGTAGGATCGTCCGAGCCTGACGCCGATTCTCGCTTAGTGCCCGCATCGGTCCTTTTCGCCAGCCCGAAGTCGAGAACCTTGGCGTGCCCACGCTTGGTGATGAAAATGTTGGCGGGCTTTATATCCCGATGGATGATCCCCGCCGTATGCGCTGCATCGAGCGCGTCGGCGATCTCAATGGAAAGCGACAGGAGCAGATCGGTTTCAAGTGGACGTCCGGCGATGCGGTACTTCAGCATTACTCCATCCAGATACTCCATGGCGATGAAGGACTGCTCACCGTGCTTGCCGATTTCGTAGATGGTGCAGATGTTGGGGTGGTTCAGGGCGGAAGCAGCGCGGGCTTCCCGGCGGAAGCGTTCCAGAGACTGCGGGTCTTGAGCTACGTCGTTGGGCAGAAACTTCAATGCGACAAAGCGGCCAAGCTCGGTGTCCTCAGCCTTATAGACCACACCCATGCCGCCGCCGCCGAGTTTCTCGACGATGCGGTAGTGCGAGATTGTTTGGCCGACGAATTGGGAGGAAGTGCTCATTGGCGGAGATGTTAGGTCGGAACTCGGGAGGCGGTCAAACGCGACTGGTGGCTCCCGCCGGTCCGTGATTCCAGTGGTACCAGCTAAAGGCTGGTGTGGCAGTTATTGTTTAGCCGGACCCAGCAATTCGATTAGGTTCCCTTTCCACAGGTTAGGATCGTAACCACTAGCGTGGCCTAGGCCCGTAGGCTCATGCTGGACGTAACGCCCGTGCTTCACGCGCTTGATCTCGTGCTCCATGATCCCCAAGTCAATTGGGTTGATGAAGTCATCGGCAGTATTGATGGCGATGAGGTGTGCCTCGATGCGTTCGAGGTAGGGTTGCGGGTTGTAATTCCGGGAACTTTCGAGTTGGTACAGGAGGTCGTTCGCATCGGTCTGGGCAAAGCGCTCAGCCATCTGATCCAGCAGGCGGTCTGCTTGCTCGCGTGTGGGGCCGCGGCGCTGCAAGTCAACATCGCCGCTGACGACAATGGCGAAGATGCGGGCTGCCGTCACCAGACCGTCAGGTCGCTTCCGGTACTCGCCGTTGTTCCACGCGGGATCGCTGCGGATGGCCTCAGCGGCGGTACGCCGCCACATGCGGTTGCGACCGGCAATCTCGACCGGCTGGCAAACGATGGGCATAAGCGCGTCCATGAAGTCGGGATGCTGCTCGCCCCACATCCACGTATGCATGCCGCCCATGGAAACGCCGGTGACTAGGCGCAAATGGTCGACCCCCAGACTTTCCTTGACCAGCCGGTACTGGGCTTCAACCATGTCGTCATAGTCGTAGTGGGGAAACTGTGCATGCAGCCCGTCGCTTGGTTTCGAGGACTGGCCGTGCCCAATGCTGTCGGGCAGGATTATGTACCAGCGCGAGACGTCGAGAGGCTGCCCGGGCCCGTACATCGTTTTCATATAACTCTCGCCGAGATATATTTTCCCCGAGCCGCTGGTGCCGTGCAGAATCAGGATGGCGTTGGCGATCTTCCCGTTTGCATCGCGAGCGGGGGTTCCCAGCGTCGCGTAGTGCAGGCGCAATTCGGGCAGGCTCTCGCCGCTGTGAAAATGGAAGTCCTTGACCATAAAATCGCCCTGCTTGGGTTGCAGGTCAGACGAAGTCTGCGCCACGGCGCAGACGGCAAACAGCAACCACACCGACAGCACGATGCGCGTTCTCATAACCACCTCGCAGGCATTTAGTTAATTCGCATTTCTATTGGAGCGGGGTCCACAGCCGGGCCGATGGGCTCGGTAAAGTCGTTTGCCTGAGCCGAAGACCGCCTCATCGCGACCACTTCGCGGATCGTCAGAACCGACCATGAGAAGAGGTCCATCCCTCTGGGCGAGCATGTTAGAGGCACTCAGAACCCAAAGTCAACGAGGGCAGCACGGCAGCCGCACGAGAAGGTGCTGATCCAGCGATTTCAGGCTTTCCCAAGCCCTTGCCAATCAGGTGGTTCGAAAGGGTGTCTGCGGGGGCTTCATTTTATGCGGCCTTTCGCCCCCTGTTTCGCCGAGTTGCCCGCTAGTCCACAGGTATACCTTCCTGACCAGTATTGCCCTTCACAAGTCTGACTCGACGAGGTGCGCAAACACCTATATTCCCTTCGAGCGTATGTACTGGACACGTAGTCGAGTGAAGGCTTCAACGCTTTGTTGGTTTGGCATACCGTCACGGTTAAACAAATGCAGGTAGTCCCTCAGCACCTCTCCAAGTACGGGATGCAACCGTATCTTCGGATCAAGCGCAAGCGCGTGCCGTGAGCAGAAATAAGCACGACTGATTCTTCCATGAACGAACATCACCATCACATAATCTCGGTATGCCAGCGCATCGACTTCACCATCTTGTGCAGCATCCTCGAATTCTTCGATGGAGTCGTCGAGGTTCCCGGCAGCAGCTAATAGAAAAGCCCTGCCAATCTGTCCGGTTCTCCTTGGTGATACAAATTCTTTCGCGGCTGCAACTTTTTCTGGAATTTTGTCGTTCGTGCCGTTGCCGCTCGAATGACCATTGATCCAGAGAGTTCCCACAACATGATCGACAGCAGGTGCGAATTCGTCCCAGTTGATTCTCACTGCTCTAATCCAACGGCTATTGCTGTCGATCAGATGATTCTCCTTCTGACAGCCCTGCGGTCGAGCCTCCAAGAATTGGATGGTCACCACGTCCAAAAGTCTCGGGTCAGCGCCATCCTCGCAGCGTCGATGGTGAAATGTCAGGTCCCCTTTAGGAAGATCACTCACGGGGCGTTGCCACGCGGGTATATGACCGTCCTTGAGGCTTAGGTTCTGTGGCTCTTCTGCCGATGGCAGAGATGAGTGGGGACATCGATTCGTGCGCCGCATTTTACCTTTGCTAGGCATCGTCGCCGTTGGCATCCTTCTGAGCGCGATGATCTTCATCACCTTGCGAAGTCTTGAACGCAAGAACGCCGAGGCCTCCTTCAACGGTGTTGCCCAGGAGCGACTCGACGCTCTCGAAACTAACGTCACTCTGAGCCTCGATAATCTTGTCACCGTCGGGGCGTTTTTCGACGCTTCGCACGAGGTCGAACGGGAAGAGTTCGACCGGTTCACCGTGCCGCTGCTGACGAGGAACCGGGCAATCCAAGCGCTGGAATGGATCCCGAGAGTGCCGAGACGATCGCGGCAGGCGTACGAAGAGGATGCGCGTCACGACGGCTTTCCGTCGTTTCAATTCACCGAGCGGCCTTCCCCAGCGCAGCTCGCCAGAGCGGGTGAGCGCGAAGAGTACTTCCCGGTTTTTTACGTTGCTCCCTTCAAAGGCAACGAAAAGGCCCTAGGCTTCGACCTTTTCTCGGATCGTGTCCGCCGTGAAGCGCTCCAGAGTTCGAGGGATTCCGGGCAGATGGTTGCAACCGACCGGGTCAAGCTCGTGCAGGAGACATCCGACCAATACGGCTTCCTTGTATTCCGTCCGGTTTACCTGGGAGGTATCGAGCCGCGTGGCGGCGAGGGGCGGCGCGAGACATTGACCGGGTTCGCGCTCGCAGTCTTTCGGGTAGCGGACATCGTGGAGAAAGCTGGCGCCGCCCCTAGTTCCGCATCGGGCCTCAACTTGGCCATCTTCGACCGCGATGCCAAACCCGGGGAAAGACTGCTCTATCCGACGGGCGCCCACGTCGACGGTGTCGGAGACCTTCCTCCGGGTTTCAGGGCAACGCGAACGATTTCGGTTGCAGGACGCACGTGGGAGCTCGCGGCCTACCCTCTCGCCAACAGTTTCAGACCTGTGCGCTGGAGCAGTTGGGTGATGTTGGTGACTGGCCTGTGGCTGACCTTTCTGCTGGCAGCGTACCTTGCCCAGCGCCAACGCGCCGAAGAGGCCCTGCAACTAAGCGAAGAGCGCGCCCGCTTGCTATTCGCCACTATCCCCCATGCGGCCTTGGTGTTCGACATCGCGACCTTGGAGTATCTGGAAGTCAACGAAGCTGCCGTGCAGCAATACGGGTACAGCCGCGAAGAGTTCCTGAAGATGAAGGCAACCGATATTCGCCCCGCCGAAGAGGTGGAACGGTTCAGTGGACATGTGCAGCAAACCGGTTCCGCCAAAGGCCCCGCGGGACAGTGGAAGCACGTCAGCAAGGACGGGCGCATCATCGACGTGGAGATCCACTTCCATAGTCTTGACTACGATGGTCACAAGGCCCGTCTGGCCATCGCCCAAGACGTGACGGAGCGCAACCGGCTTGAGATTGATCTCCGCCAAGCCCAGAAGCTCGAGGCGGTGGGCCGGTTGGCCGCCGGTGTGGCCCACGAGATTAATACCCCGATCCAGTTCGTCGGCGACAACATGCAATTCCTGCACGATGCCTTCTCAGACCTCAGCAAGGTAATGGAAAAGTATCGCTGCCTCCGGGACCGGGTGGCCAACGGCGAGGCGGGGCAATGGTTGGCCGAAGGGGCCGAGGCCGAAATGGCGGTGGATATTAACTATCTGGTCGAGGAAATTCCCAAGGCCATCGGGCAGTCCTTGGATGGGGTGGCGCGCGTCGCCACGCTGGTGCGGGCGATGAAGGAGTTTGCCCATCCCGACCGAAGAGAACGGGCCGCCGCCGATATCAACGCCGCCCTTCTCAGCACTCTGACGGTGGCGCGCAATGAGCTGAAGTACGTCGCGGAGGTGGAAACCGAGTTCGGCGATCTGCCGCTGGCGGTTTGCAACATCGGCGAATTAAACCAAGTCTTCCTCAACTTGCTGGTGAATGCCGCCCATGCGATTGGAGACGCGGTGAACGGGACCGGACAGAAGGGCGTCATCCGGGTCCGGACTTCGCTCGAAAAAGACGCCGTCTTAATCTCC
>JBEKFN010000305.1:0-5339 GCA_050013295.1 Terriglobales bacterium | reverse complement strand
GGCTTTGCCCCGTCCAAGCCGAGCGCAGCTCGGCTGCGGGACTGCGTCCGGACGGGGCAAAGCCCCGTCACCACACGACCTAGATCTTTTCTTCCGGGAATTCCACTTCCAACGCCAGCGGGCCGGTGACGCGGTTGGTCAGGTTCGCCAATCCAATCAGCATATGCAGGTCGACAATCTGCTCGTCGGAGAAATGCTTTTTGAGTTCCGCGAAGTCGGCGTCGCTGGCGCCGTCGGGCGTGCGTGTTAGTTTTTCGGCATAGCGGAGCGCGGCTTGCTCGGGCGCGCCAAATCCTGAGTAGTTGCCTTCTTTCAAAGCTTTCATCTGCTCCGGCGTGAGGCCGGCGCGTTTGCCGCTCTGGATGTGGTGCTGCGTACAGTAATGGCATCGGTTGATCAGTGAGACGCGCAGATACACGGCCTCGTAGAGCTTGCGGTCGAGCGAACGTCCCACGCTGGCATAGAATCCGAGAAAGTTGCCGAGCATGGCGGGACGGTGCGCCAGTGCCTTCTGGATGCTGCCAGGCTTGCCTTTCAGCTTGCCATCGTAGATTTCCTTAACTTCCGGGCTGGCTTGCGCGGGTTCAATCAGACTAATCCGGGCCATGTGTCCTCCTCCAAATGCCCCTCTATAATAGATCGCAGTGAAATCTTCTCACTCACTCCCTCATGTTGACAATTCGTGCAGCCACTATCGCCGACGCCGCCCTGCTCAGAAGACTGATCTGGGAACTTGCCGAGTTTGAGAAAGCGCCAGACCAAGTCCGGAACACAGAGGCCGACATCGCACGCGACGGCTTCGGCGCGAATCCTCAGTTTCGCGCTTTAATCGCCGAATGGCAGGGACAGCCCGCGGGCTTTGCCCTCACCTTTAGCTACTATTCGACATGGCGAGGCGCGGGATTGTATCTGGAGGACCTTTTTGTCCGTCCCGATTTTCGCGGGCGCGGAATTGGCACAGCGCTATTCGCCCGCGTTGCCCGTGCAGCCGAGCAGGAAAATCGCAGCTTCATTAAGTGGGCGGTGTTGGACTGGAATCAACCCGCCATCGAAATGTATGAGGCGCTGGGCGCCGAGTTTCTGGACGAGTGGCGAAGCGCTCTTCTGGAGGGAGACGGTCTGCGGAAATTGGCGGAGAAAGATTCGGCGAAGAAAGAGTCTTAATGCGAGCACGAATCATCGGAGCTGGCCTGGCAGGATCCGAAGCGGCGTGGCAGTGCGCGCGACGTGGCGTCACCGTCGAATTATTCGAAATGCGGCCGGTGCGCACGACTCCTGCCCACCAGACGGACGACTTCGGTGAACTGGTCTGCTCCAATTCTTTGAAATCAGACAGCGAGAACACTGCGCCCTGGCTGCTGAAGGAAGAGATGCGACGCGCGGGTTCTCTGTTGCTCCAGATCGCGCGTGAAACTGCGGTGCCCGCCGGGCACGCTCTGGCGGTGGACCGCGCAGAGTTTTCGCGCAAGGTGACGCAGGCGATCTCGCGCGAGCCGCTCATCACGATTCGCCGCGAAGAGGTCACGCAGATCGAAACCGGAGGAATCACGATTATCGCAACCGGCCCGCTGACGTCGGACGCGCTCTCGCGGGAAATTATGCGTTTGTGCGCAGCGAGCACTGGTAACAGCCACTTGTACTTCTACGATTCCATCAGCCCCATTGTCGAAGCCGATTCCATCGATATGAGCAAGGTGTACCTGGCGGCTCGCTACGACAAAGGCTCGGCCGACTACATCAATTGTCCAATGTCGAAAGACGAGTACGACCGTTTCTACGACGCGCTGCTAGCGGCGCAATCGGTTGAGCAGAAAGATTGGGAAGGCCTGAACTACTTCGAGAGCTGCCTGCCCATCGAAGAAATCGCCCGGCGCGGACGCGACACGCTGCGTTTCGGGCCGATGAAGCCGGTCGGACTCAAGGACCCTCGCACCGGGAGGTTGCCTTATGCGGTCGTGCAATTGCGGCAGGAGAATCTGCGCGCCGATTCTTACAATCTTGTGGGATTCCAGAATCACCTGAAATTTGGCGAGCAGGCGCGTGTGCTGAGTTTGATCCCCGGACTGGAAGGCGCGCGGTTTCTGCGCTACGGACAGATTCACCGCAACACCTACATCAACGCGCCGGCTCTGCTGAACCCGATGTTACAGATGAAGGCGCATCCCCACCTGCTGTTCGCGGGACAAATCTGCGGCGTCGAAGGCTACGTCGAATCGATTGCGACCGGCTTGATGGCGGGACTGAATGCGGCCGCGATGGCAACCGGCGGCGAGCCGGCGCCTCCACCACGAGCGACGGCGTTTGGTTCGCTTGTCCACTACATCACGCAGGCAGAGAGCAAAACTTTTCAGCCGGCGAATATCACCTTCGACCTCTTGCCTGCGCTAGAAACTCGCGTGCGCGACCGGAAGCAGCGCCACCGTCAGCAGTGTGAACAAGCATTGCGCGAGTTCGACAGATGGTACAGCCGGTGCATCGCGCCAACTGGTGACCCCGCGCTGCGTACGGGATGACAATTACGAGGGTTAGCTGTTGGCTCTTAGCCTTTAGCGAAAAGCTAAAAGCCGCTCTACAACTTCTCGATTGTCTTTTAGGCAGATTGGCTTTAGGGTGCTGATGTCAGAGTGAGGTCCGTCTCGTGCCGGTTTCTGCCGTTGATTGCGTCCAGCCCGCCTTGCAGCACGCGCGGGAACAACTCTTTACTCGTTTCCGCTTCGGGCAATGGTCTCGCCTGGCGCTGGTTGGAATTCTGGCGGCGGAACTGCATGTCGGCGGATGCAATTTCGGAAACTTCGGGAGCAATTGGCCGCGCATCCCACACAAGAATCAGAACGAGTTTCTGCAGTCGCGCGTGCCGAATTGGCTGCTCCCCCTCAATCACGCGCACATTTCCGAGCACATTGCGCAGTTCATCGGATTGATCGTGGTGGGAATTTTCGCCGCAATCGTGTTGGGGTTCGTCTTCCTGTACATCAGCAGCGTGTTCCGGTTCATCCTGTTCGACTCGGTTCTGCGGCGGGAATGTTCGATCGGTGAGGGATGGGGAAAATGGCGTCGCGCCGGCGGCCGATTCTTTCTGTGGCAGATTGTGTTCCAGATTGCAGCCGGGCTGTTCCTGCTGGTTCTGGTTGGCGTGCCCCTGGCCCTGGCTCTGGCTGCGGGCTGGACGACGGATCTGCGGCAACACATCGGGCGGTTGATTGTCGGAGTGATTCTGCTCGTGGGCCTGCTCGGAGTGTTCGTGCTGGCCGCCGCAGTGGTTCAGGTTCTGGCGAAAGATTTTCTGGTGCCGATTATGGCTCTCGAGGATCTCGATTTTGCCGACGGCTGGCACCGTTTACTGGCGATGATCCGGCCCGAGAAGGGACGATACGCCGTTTACCTGCTGCTCAAGCTGGTGCTTTCCATTGCGGCGGCGATCGTGTTCGGCATCATCGCGCTTATCCCGGCGCTTTTCATCTTCGTCCCTGCTGCCGCGGTCGTGATTGCGGGCCACGTCGCGGGGATGGGATGGAGCGTGACGACTATCAGTCTGGCGATAATCTTCGGAACGTTGTTGCTGCTCCTCCTGATTTACCTGATCGCTCTGGTGAGCGTGCCGGCCACTGTCTTCTTCCCTGCGTACGCGCTGCATTTTCTTGCTGCTCGATATCCAAATCTCGACGCGCTGCTGCATCCGGCGCCAGCGCCTCCTGCTCCGGAGTTGCCTCCAGTCCCGGAATCTCCGCCGCCGTTCGAAGCGCCTCCGTTGCCGCCGTCGGCGGAGCCCATCGGCTAGAAACTACTGTTTGATTTGCTACCATGTCCGTGCGCTGCGTGGAGTAGTGCGCAAGTTTGGAGGACGATTGATGCCGCAGGACGCAAGCGAACGAGTCCGCGCCAACTTTGCGCGGCAGCAGTTCATGAAAACTCTGGGAGCTGAGCTGGTTTCAGTGACGCCGGGCTCGGTCGAAATCGGGTTCCCGTTTCGATCGGAACTCACGCAGCAGCATGGCTTCATTCACGCCGGGGGCATCACCAGTGTGCTGGACTCGGCCTCCGGCTATGCGGCACTGAGTGTGGCGCCGGAAGGAACGGATGTCCTCACCATCGAGTTCAAAGTCAACTTAATGGCGCCCGCGGTGGGCGATCGTTTTCTGGCGCGAGCGCACGTAAAGCGCGCCGGGCGAACCATTACCGTCTGTGCCGCCGACGCCTTCGCGGTTCGTGGAGCCGATGAGAAGCTTATCGCCACCATGCTCGCCACCATCATGACCGTGAATCGCTAGAATCCGCCGGGAACCTGCCGCACCTCTCCGCTGTCTAAGCATTCAGACACGCGCGTGCCGGAGAGGAAAATTCCAAATGGCATTCTCGACGGCAGGCGGTGGTCCGTTTTCTACAGGTCCCAAAATGAACGTCACTCCTTTGATTGACGTTCTGCTGGTGCTCATCATCGTTTTCATCGTGGCTGTGGTCGAGGAGCAACCAGTCGGTTTGCAAACAGAGCTCCCGCAGCAACCCAATCCAAAGGATTACTCGATCCCGCCGCCCAATCGCACGATCGTGATTCAGATTCATCGTGCGAAGCCGGGAGCTGAGCATTCGCAGGTGATGGTGAATGAAGAACCAGTGGAATGGGATCGCTTACGCGAACGGCTGCGCGATATTTTCGCCATTCGCGTGGAGCGAGTCGCCTACGTCGAGGCCGACGACGACATCGATTTTCAGGACGTGGCGGACGTGATCGCAATTGCCCGGATCGCGGGCGTCGACCGCGTGGGGCTGCTGACCCAGGACGGGAAGCATGTGCCGATGTCGGGTTAGGGACTGTGTCGTAAGTCGCCGAAGCCGTTACAATGTCCGCATGAATCGTCCTAAGGGTCTGCTCGTAACAGCGTGGATAATGGTCGCTCTGGTTGTCGCGGGATGGCTGCGGGGGAACTATTGGCCGCCTCGAACTCAACCAGCTCACTTGCACACCTTCACTATCGTTTTGGTTCTGGTAGTTAGGATAACCGCTTTCGTCTGCATTTTTTATTATGCCCAAGGTCGGAATTGGGCCAGGATTGTAGTTCTGGCAACTTCCGTTCTAATGATATTGAGTTTGATCCAATTGCGTCACGAGAACGCTCTGGGTCAAGTTACCGGTGCATTTGCGGCCCTCCTTGGCGTCTTCTTTTTATTTTGGCTGAACACACGTTCCGTTCGCGAGTTCTTCAAGCGAGGTGCGGCTACCATTGAGCGGTCATGATGGCGATCCCTGAACGCCGCCATCAGGAAACGCCTTCTAGTCTCGTGCCCGGTTCTTGATCCAGATGGGCGAACCCATGAAGCCGAACGCAGCGCGGATCTGGTTT
>JBEKFN010000304.1:0-5362 GCA_050013295.1 Terriglobales bacterium | reverse complement strand
TCGCTCTTCAAGTGGAGCGACGAGCGTCTCGCGAGCCTGCCCTGAGCGCAGCCGAAGGGTCCGCCGGTCGGGGACCCCTGGCTCTCCGCCAGCATGATCGGATCAACAGCAGTAACAATCACGTGGCCGCGTTGGGTACACATGTAGTGCCGTTTTGATGTTACAAAGGAAATTCCGACTGACGCACACTTTCGACATGAAGAAACTGGCGGTGGTCCTTTGGGGTCTGTTGTTATGCTCTTATCTTCTTGCGCAAACCGCGCAAAGCCCGCGGCCCGGCCAACCACAGCTTCGTCGAGCCCAGAGTTCCCGGAGGCATGGGAAGCGTGCCCTTGTCCGTGATTGCACGTGGCAGCGCAATCTGGGTAAAAGGCAGCCCTCGCATTCAGGATCTGGAATTGGCGCTGAAAACATACAGCAGCGGCGCGGAGAAGAAATAGCGGCTTAAAATGAGGTATGACTTTGGCTCGTAAGACGCTCGCTCTACTGTCCGTACTTATTCTTTCCACCTCCGCGCTTTCCGTATTCGCCCTCGCCGAGGGCACCCGCACTTGGGAACAATCCAGGTTCGACGAACTGACCAAGGGCACTGCCAAAGGCGTTGCGCTGCGCAGTGAAGGCGGCCTCGAACTTGCCCCGGCGTTCAAAGCGCTCGCGACCACGCCCTCGACCTACATCTGGTCGATCGCATCCGATTCCGCGGGCAACATCTACGCCGCCGCTGGATCTCCGGCCCGCGTCTATCGCATCACGCCCGATGGTCAAAGCACAACCATCTTCGAGCCGCAGGAATTGCAGGTGCAGGCGCTGATAGTCGATAAGAATGACAAGACCGGCATCGTCTACGCTGCCACTGCCCCCGACGGCAAGGTGTATCGGTTGGAACCCGCGAAAGGCGGAGCCGCCGCCAAGGCTGGCGCGAAAGCCTCCTGGAGCGCGACGCCCTATTTCGATCCGGGCTCCAAGTACATCTGGGACATCGTTCTCGACCATGCCGGCGCATTGTTTGTCGCCACCGGCGATCACGGCGAAATCTACAAAGTCAGCGCCAACGGCCAGCACTCGCTTTTTTTCAAGAGCGATGAAGTCCACATTCGCGTGCTCGCACTCGATCCCAAAGGCAACCTGATTGCCGGTTCCGATGGCAGCGGACTGGTCTATCGCATCGCGCCGAATGGCGAAGCGTTTGTGCTCTACAGCGCGCCCAAAAAAGAAATTACAGCGCTTGCTATCGACGGCGCGGGCAATATCTACGCCGCTGCTGCGGGAGAGAAGCGGCCCGGCGCGACGATGCCGCCAATGGGCATCACGCTCGCGACTCCAGCGCAGAACCCGCCCGCATCAGGCGGCAATATCACTATCACCGCAGCTCCCGCCGCGCCTGTGATGACGCCGCCCTTTCCCGCTCCCGGACTGGGCGCTACCGGCGGCTCCGAGATTTATCGCATCGCGCCCGATGGCGCACCGTCACGCTTGTGGACCTCCCACGAAGATCTCGTTTACGCTCTCGGCTTCGACCGGCACGGGCGCCTCATTGCCGGCACCGGCAATCGCGGCCACATTTTCGCCATCAACGGCAATGAGGCTGACGATTACACCGATCTAGTCCAAGCGAGCGCCACACAAATCACCGCCTTTGCCGCCGCCCCCGGCGGAGGACTCTACGCCTCCAGCAGCAACCTCGGAAAAATCTTTGTCCTAGGTCCTGGCCCCGAGTCTGAAGGCACGTACGAAAGCGATGTCTTCGACGCGCGCATCTTTTCCCTCTGGGGACGCGCCAGCGTCCGCGCCAACGGCAATCCCAATTCCAGTTCCAAGTCCAACGTGGAGCTTTATGCGCGCAGCGGCAACGTCGACAATCCCGACCGCAACTGGAGTCCGTGGACGCGCATCGATTTCGCCCTCGCCCTCGCTGGCGACGCCGAACTCAAGATTCCGCCAGCGCGCTTCGTGCAGTGGAAGGCGGTGCTCCATGCGGGCAATCCCGCGCCCCGCATCGACGACGTCTTGTTCAACTACCTGCCCAAGAACGTTGCCCCTGAGATTGACGAAATCACGGTGCAGCCCGGATACCGCTATCAGGCGATTCCGCACGTGACCGGCAGCGAGCCGCCTCCTCCCGGGCAGCCGCGCTTCGATCCTCCACCTCCGGCCTTGCGCGACCGCGACTCGGTTGGCATCCGCTGGGCGGCCCATGACGACAACGACGACCAGCTCGTCTACACCGTCTACTACCGCGGCGACGGCGAATCGCGCTGGCTGCTGCTGAAGACGAACCTCTCCGATCGCTACTATTCTTTCGACGCCAGTCTTCTGCCCGACGGCGGCTACACCGTGAAGGTCGTGGCCTCCGATGCGCCCTCGCATTCGCCCGGAGAAGCGCTCTACGCAGAGCGTGTCAGCGCCCGCTTCGAGGTCGATACCACGGCCCCGGTGATCGAGAGCCTGACTGCCACTGTCGGTGACAAACAGATCGGCAAGCAGATCCGTGTCCGCTTCCGCGCCAGCGATTCCTTTTCGCCGATCAAGCGCGCGGAGTATTCGCTCGATGGCGGCGACTGGCAATTCGTCGAGCCGGTCGGCCAGTTGTCGGATTCGAAAACAGAGGACTACGACTTTCTCGTGACCGTGCCGCAACCCGAAGCTGCGCCGGCTCCGATGGCCGAGAACACTGCGAATGACCACGTTGTCGTAATCCGCGCCTACGACCGTTTCGACAATTTCGCCACGGCGAAGGCGGTCATTCGGGGGAAATGAACTCCAGTACTCCAGCACTGTAATCGCGTGAGGGGTCTGATGGTGGAGGCACGGGCGTCTCGCCCGTGCAGCAGTTCGGCGGCCGGCGGGGACGCCCAGCTCTCCATCAACAAGTCTACTGTTGCGCGAAAATGATGGACGGGTTCGGATTCGTCTTGTCCTCATCCATCATCAGAAAATCTTGTATCGCGCAGACAGGATCTTGGTCGGAAGAACAACCTGAGGTGTCCAGAACGTAGATCGCGTAATTCTGGGCCGAAGGAGCAGTCAGTACGATCGTACCGTTCCCGATATCGTGAATCGTGTACGCCCCGGCCAGCGGCACGCTGGTTAGGCTGTAGTTGACGGTATCGTACTGGGTTCCGTTGACGCACTCGGCGGTGCACGCACCAGTGTTCAGCGCACTGTTCGTCCATGTGAGCAGCAGGTTGGCCGCAATCGGGTCGACTCCGGAGTTGCCGCTGTGGGTGGTCGCCGCGGCATACGTACCCGGCAACGTCGAACCACCGAAAAGCCCGCTCCCGTTCCCCTGCGGATTCATCGTTCCGGCCATCACGGACGAGCTTTTTTGATCGAGCAGGAATCCGCGGTTTGCTCCACTCGCATAAAGAACGAACGGAAGCGGCGCCCCGACCGGGGTCGTGGTCGGATTGCCCAGCATATTGAAGGTATAGCGTCCATTGGTGCCACTGGCCGCGTAGGTGTAATTGTTGGCGCCTGTGGTGGGCGGGAATTGGACGCTGGAGAGGATCACACCGGCGTTATTCTGATCAAAGAGACCCGAGAAGTTCCCCTTGCCATCAGTCGAGCCCAGCGTCAGTGAGACATTGGCACAGCCTAAAGGGACGGCGCACCCATTCACCCCATTCGCTACCGTTCCCGTGAGAGCGGAGACGGAAGTGCCATTGAAGGCGGCGTTGTTGTAGGTCTGCGACGAATCCTGGAGTACCATCGTTCCGGAAACTGCCGGGTTAGCGGCAGGGTCGGTGGAAATGGCATAGAACGTCAGCGGATTCGTCTTACTGGCGGTTCCGGAAGCTATATAGAAATCGAAATTCATGGTCACGGGCGAGGTGAGCGCCAAGTGCCATGAGCCGTTGCCGTTCGATTTATAGGTGCCCGCAATCGCGCAGGGTGGAGTGCCGCAAATGCTGTTGCTGCTGTGGCCGTTGTCGTTCACATCCATCGAACCGCCGTTAATGTTTCCGGCGCCGTCCGTCGACAAAAGGCCGACATAGCCCACGCGGTAGCCGCCGGAGTCCACACCGGTGAAACCGAACGCGTAAGTCTGGGCGCCTTTGAGAAGGTTGGGGTTGGATGATATTTGCGCGACGCCGGAGCCGGTGCCATTGCCGTCGGTTTCGATCATCTTCAGGTCGCCGGCGCCGTTGAGAACGACTTGGTATTGATTCGGATAGACTCCCGTGGGCAAAGTGAGCGTTAGCTTGCCCGCGTTGTTTGAGTTGTTCGGATCGGACGAGGTGGGGGTGTAGGAACCGCCCGTTATCTGGATTGGTTGCGGGGACGGCCCGTTCGCGGTCAGTACATCTTCCACTCCTGAGGTAATCGTTCCATTCGCCGCGGTGAATGTTCCAACCACGGCTGTGGCGTTGTTGCTGCTGTCGTATCCGGAAAAGCGGAATGCGTACGTTCCGCTTACACGGGATGCGACCAGCGAGGCTTTGGCGACTGTGCAGTACTTGGGGTTGGGCGTACAGCCTGCCGGATCGAGTGTCGAAGCCGCCGATATCTGAATACAGCCCACGCCGCTGCAGCTGTCCTGCGCCGTGTAGTAGGCCAGGCTGGACACATTAGGATCCGGACTAAAGCTCGCGCACGAACCCGTCACCGTGCCGTTCACCGTGGTGCTGCAGGTCCACGTAAAGGATTGGGTCGCCGCATTGTCAGGGACGGCTACGGCGGTAAATTGCTGGGTCAGGCCGCTGCCCACGTTCAGCGTCGCTGGCGCTGGCGCTACGTCGGTGGTGACGTCAATCACGGTCATCGCCAGCGTGCCCTTTACCGAGGAGTCGCCCACCAACGTCGCTGTGACTGTGGGCTGCGAAGCTGCTGTTGGGACCGTTGTCGGGGCCACGTAGATCGCGGTTGCCGCGGCTGGCGGGGCTGGCGGAGGCGAGACTGGCGTGAGCGTCCCCGCGCCGCTCAGGCTCCAGGTAACGGCGGTATTCGGCGAGTTCGTTACGTTGGCCGCAAGCGTCACAGACTGGGTCGGGTA
This sequence comes from Terriglobales bacterium, assembly GCA_050013295.1. Taxonomy (GTDB): domain Bacteria; phylum Acidobacteriota; class Terriglobia; order Terriglobales; family Acidobacteriaceae; genus Acidiflorens. Next base: position 369 of record JBEKFN010000304.1, on the reverse strand, counting down.
GATCGCGTTAGCGCTAACGTCGTTGGCGGTAACAGTGATGGTGACTGGAAGGGGAACCGCTCCGTTGCCACCCTTCGCGCAACCGCTAGCCAGCGCCAGACTCAGCAATGCCACCGCCAACAGACAATTTTTCATCATGATTGGATCTCTTTGAATCGATTCTCGGGAATCCGTTGGCCGGAAACATTCGGCAAGAACACGACTGCCACGGGGGGATTTATCCCAAGGCTAAGAGCAGCCCTAAGGCCAAGTTATTATTCAAATCAGCAAGTTACAATGTACCTGAATTCGAGGCACTTTGCCTGTGCGGGGAGGGATTCGAACGGCGGGCAGTACGGTCGCCTATCCAAGCAATTGCAACTTTCGGAA
>JBEKFN010000303.1:0-5374 GCA_050013295.1 Terriglobales bacterium | reverse complement strand
TTGGGCCAGAGCGAACAGGGCGAGGCCGAACACTGCGGCCACGGTGACACGCGCAAACTTGCCGATCACAAACTTGCTAGCCGTTAACTTGAACTTGCCAGTCGTTAACTTGAACTTGCTAATCATTGGCTCCTTTGAACTCCTTCGGATTTTTCGGAAATGCTGGAAGCTTCCAACTCGCCGGGCTCAACGAGGCTGATCGCAACCCGAGCCTATCAGTCATCAGACGCAAAACACAGACGTGAAATACAGTCGTCAAACACAGACCTGAAACATGGACCTGAAACCGGCCCAGCGAACGCGCAAGGCACTTGCGACGCCCGGCTCTCTTCACGCCGAAACCGCAAGCGTGTAGTCAGGGTGTGAACGCTTTATATTATACGGAGCGCACTGGAACAGCGTCAAACAATCCCTGTCACTCTGGTTGGCTTGATGCGGCCAAGCCTCAACTTGTTACGCCGCCAGTCGCGTCTGTCAGCTTCCAGTTCTCAGGAAACCGGTTCCTCACTCGTCGCGCTTGGAATTTGCCTTCCGCGCAAACGCGTCACATTGCTCCGTGCCGTCGGTCACATCTTTTCCTCCTTTTTCCAAATAAAATATGAGATTCCGAAAAAGAGGTGACGGCCATGTCCGATCCCGTCACAGGAGACGTATTCAAACCAGGCGAGGGCTGCGGACGCTCAGGTATATATCGCGTCCTTCACGACCCCAATCATGCGGATGAGCACGAAGTGACATGTGTTTTTGGAACGAAATTCCCGCGGTGCAATCACTGCGGTGATTACGTTCGATTCATCTTGGAACATAGTGCAATCCACATCGACTCGCACGCTCACTTCAAGAGTTAGGCCTACGTCAGTCGGCCCTCTACGCAGGCGCGGCCCACGAATTCACACCACCGCTCCCCCCTCAATACCGAAACCGGTAGCGCACTTGCACATAGATTTGGCGCGGCAGGTTCCAGTGGAATCCGCCGAAGGTCAGGCTGTTGTCGTACTCGACACGGTGGTTGGCTACGTTTAACGCGGTGACCGACGCGGTGAAACGTTCGCCGAAGTCTTTGCCCAGCGACAGATCGAAGGTGGTGTGCTGCGGCAGATAATCGCCCGGATAGGGCGCGCCCGGGAAAGCGTTGCTGAATCCGGAGCCGTAGTAAACGTTGGTGGAGGCATAGGCGCGCCACGGGAGGCTGACGTCGCCGCCTACGTTGAGCGTGTTGCGCTGGTCGTGATCGAGCGGAGTGAGTCCGGGAGAAAGCGTGAAGTCGGTGAGGCCGCCGGTGGTGGTGCCGCTGCCCTCGGCGATCTGGTTGGAGTAGGCGAGGTGAACCTGGGCACGGCGGGCGATGCGGGGAGAGCGCAGCGTGAGTTCCCATCCGCGGATCAGGGCCTGGGAAACGGTGATGGGGAAGAAGATGTTGGATGCCCCGATGTTATTGTGGTCGAGAAAATTGGCGACGTTGGTTTGAAAGTTATCGGCATCGAGAACCCATCCGCGGTAAGGGATGGTGACGCCGAACTGATGTTCTTCGTCGCGTTCACCGTGCAGCGGGATGAAGCCCAGGCCCTGCTGTCCGGTGTACTGGAGAAGAGCCGGGCCGGAAACGGTCTCGATCGGCGGCGCCTGGTAGTAGTGTCCGTAGAAGGCGCGGAATGTCCAGCGAATTTTAGGAATGGTGACGGTGGCGCCGAAGCGCGGGCTGATGGCGGACTCGGCGATGGGCGGAGTGGAGCCAGCGGCAAAATTGCCTTCCGAGAACCACGTGGGCCGCGAGCCTGCGGAGAGTGTGAGCCAGGAAAAGGGTTTGAATTTGTCGTCGAGGTAGAAGGCTTCCAGATGGGCGGTCGGATGTTCGGGATCGGCGATGGTGGGAGGCACGGGTGGAGGAAATGCGAGCGGATTGAAGATGGCTCCGAAGAACTGGTTATCGGTCTGATAGAAGCTGACGAATCCGACCTGCAGGTCGTTCTTTTTGTAGTTGGCGGCGAAGGTGGCCTGACCTCCGACGTAAGTGGAACTCCGGTCTTCCGTGCCGGCGATGGGATTGTCGTTGGGATTGCTGGCGTAGTCGCCGCGGTTGTAGTGGTAGAAAGGCGAAACCGTGGTCAGGAGACGAGAATTGAAAGTATGGACCCAACTGAAGAGGACGCCGGCATCGGCCTCGTGCTGGCCGTCGCGCAGGCCGATGCTGGGAGAGTACTGACCGCTGCCGGGACTATTTTCGATGTCGTTAGGATTCGGATCGTAAGGAATCTGGAAGTAGTCGCGGCGGGCTGAGGTTATCAGGCGGAGCTGGTTGGAGGGATCCACATTGAGGATAAAAGATCCGAAGCCGCCGGCGCCGTTCACGGCATCGTGCACAACTTGGGGAACAGGCGGCTGCAGGCCGAGATTGCTACGATTGCCATTGACGCTGGCGTAATACGCGAAGCGGTCGGTGTGGCTGCCGAAGCTGAGGGCGTCGTCGGTCTGGTAGAAGTTGCCCGCGGTCATGACCAGTTCGGCCTCGTTGTTGCGCTCGAAACCGGTGCGGGGCACGACGTTGAAGACGCCGTAAGTGCGGTCGCCGAATTCGGCTCCATAGCTGCCGCGATTGACTTCGACGTAATCCAAGTCCTTGGGATCGAACTGGGGTCCGAGATTTTGCGCGATGGCCGTGTTAATGACGGGAATGCCATCAAGAAGCCAGGTGATCTGGTGGCCGCCGCGCATGTGGAGCATGTCGTGAGTAACGTAAGCGGCGGGGACGTAGTCGGTGATCATGGCCATGCTGTTGGTGCCGTCGGCGCCCGGAGTGCGCTCGATGTCGAGGCGGCTGACGAGGGTGGTGGGAGTGAAGCTGTCGGTGGCGACCACTGCGGGCGCGCCGGAGACGGTGACTTTCTCATTCGCCGAGGCCACCTGCAATTGAAAGTGAACGACCGGCACAGATCCCGAGATGACCGTGACGTCCTGTGCAGTTTGCGCGAAGCCCTTACTGGCGACGCTGACAGAGTATTCGCCGAGCGGCACGGCGTTGAGTTGGAATTCACCGTTGGCGCCGGTGGTGACGCTTTTTGCCCAATCCGACGATTTCGCTCTGAGCATCACCATGGCGTCCTGAATAGGACGATGCTGCGGGTCGTGCACGACCCCGCGGACGGCGCCATAGACGTTGGCGAACGCGGCGGGGGCGATCGATATGGTGATCAAGATCAAGACAGCGAATGTCACCAGCTTGAGGCGACTCATGCGTTTGCGTCCTTGGAAGTGGATTCAGCCTTGCTGCGACCCACTCGTGTGGGGACGGGCGCCCTCGCCCGTCCAAGCCGAGCGCAGCTCGGCAGTTGACTGTGGTCAGAGCCACTTTGGATGGCTCGTAACTCTAAGGGAGCTTGCCAAAGCTTCTGCTTTCAGATTTCGCAAAGAGGGTTAGCGGCGAGGAGGGGCGCGGGCGGAATCGTGTCCGGAGATGTCGCGTGCGTAAAGGGCCGTGCCTTGTGCTGGGCGCGCCGGTTCGCTCAGGAGACTTAAACAGGAGAGCAGATTGGAAGCGGGTTGCGCCCACTCGGAGGTGGTAGCGCCGCAGCAGCAATGGTTCTGACAGCAGTTGCCGTCATCGGTGGCCTGAAGCGAAGGTTCGGAAGACTGATCTCGAGATGATGTGACTGGAGATGATTCAGATCGGTGGGGCTTCGACCGTGCCATCTCGTGATGGCACTGCATCGCTGGTTGCGCCGGGGGTCCGGACACAGCCTTGCGCATGCAGTGCACGGCTCCTGGCGCGGCAGCACAGGCCATCGTCAGCGGCCCGAAGGACGAGACGAGCATGACCAGCACCAGGAATCTGGCAGTCCAGTGTGAACCTTCCCACATTTGCGGAACAGCATAGCAGATGTGAGTTCTCAGTTCACAGTTCCCAGTTCTCGGAAAAAACACCACCGCTGAGAACCGAGAACTGAGAACTGATTTACCATTTCTCCGTGCATGAACTGGCGGAGCGGCTGTTGAAGACAATTCGGAAGCAGGGTTCGATTCGAGCCGGGGACCGCGTGGCCGCGGCGGTTTCCGGTGGGGCGGATTCTGTAGCTTTGCTTTGCCTGCTGCTGGAGTTGCGGTCCGAGTTGGGGATCGTGCTGTCGGTTGCGCATGTCAATCACAAGCTGCGCGGAAAAGAGTCGGACGAGGACGAGCGGTTTGTCGCGAAGCTGGCGCGGCAGTACGGACTCGAACTGGATAGTCGTGACGCGCCGGTGGATGGCGGTCATATTTCCGAAGTCCGTTCCGGAATCGAAGCGGCCGCGCGTGAACTGCGCCACGGCTTTTTTCGCCAACTGGCGCGGGAGGGTCGGGCGACGAAGATTGCGACGGCACACACTCTCGACGATCAGGCGGAGACGGTGCTGCTGCGCATTTTTCGCGGCACCGGCATTCGTGGACTTTCGGCAGTTCATCCGCGAATCGTCTTCGAGGAGCAGGGCCGCGCCTTCGGAGAGTTGGTGCGGCCGCTGCTGGGCTTCCGGCGCGCTGCATTGCGGGAATTTCTGCGCGCGCGGGGCCAGAGCTGGCGTGAGGATTCATCCAATCGTGATATTGCCTTCCTGCGTAATCGCGTGCGCCATCGGCTGCTGCCGATGATCGCGGAAGAATTTGGCGAGGCCGCGATCGAACACATGGGTGAGCTGGCGGAAATTGCGCGGGCCGAGGAGGAGCATTGGGAGCGCGGGCATCCGGAGGTCGCGGCGGCGTTGCCCTCGGCGGCTAAAGCCGCCATTTATTCCGCCGCACCTACGGCGCGGCTGAAGCCGCGCCCCTTCAAAACAGAGTCAAGCCAAACAGAATCAGGCCAAACAGAGTCAGACAATACAAAGGTAAGGCCTGTTTTTTTTCCGCCGCCTGAGACGCGGCAAGCCGCGTCTCTACCACTGGCGCCGCTGCTGGCGCTTCCGCTGGCGGCCCAGCGCCGACTGATGCGCTCGTGGCTGGAAACCAATGCGCCCGATTTGAGTATCTCGTTCCGGCTGATCGAGGAAGCGCTTGAGTTGGCGCGCGGTTCAACTGACAAAAGATCGGCAAACAAAAGCCCAGCAGGCAAGCGACTGGAGTTACCGGGCGGACGCAATCTTCTCCGGCGGAATCTTCAACTTGGACGAAAGGAACTTTTGTTGGAACTTGAACCTTTCGGCGCCCATGGCGAAGCGTTGGATTATGAATACGCTTTAGCGGTGCCGGGCGCGGTGGAGGTTCCTGAACTGGGCGCTTGCATAGAAGCTAGGGTGGTGGATGCGGGTGGCGTTCCGGAGGGAGAGCGTGGGCATTTGCTGGATCTGGGGCGCATGCCAAAGGAAGTCCTGATCCGCAACTGGCGGGCGGGAGATCGCTTCTGGCCGGCGCA
>JBEKFN010000302.1:0-5415 GCA_050013295.1 Terriglobales bacterium | reverse complement strand
CTGATCCCGCCCCGGTCTGGCATGCCGACAACCAAGGTTCGCCGGCGAGGCAGTTCGTCGTCGGAAATTTCCGCCAGGAATTGCAGGTCGAGTCCCACGCGCGCGCATTCCTGACAGGCGGCATCGTTGAAAAAGTACACGATGTCTCCCCCAAATCGATCCTTGGCGCGGCGGCGTTCATCGAGGTCGAACGGGCTCACCGAATAAACTTTGATCTCGGCATGTTCGCGCAGGACAGCGCTCAGTTGGCGTTGGAAGCCAAGCGCTCCCTGCCGCACTTGCGCCATGGTGAAAGCAACCACGCGATAAGGCATAGATGCAGGGGAAGAATAGCAGCTTTGGCAGCGGGCAGGGCCGTGCACGGCCGCTTGCACGCTGTCGGCTGATTAGCGCGAATCTGAAATTGCGGTCACCACAGGCAACTGCCGAGCGGCTCCGCCCCGGTGCGCTCGGCTTGGACGGGCGAGGGCGCCCGTCCCCACACGAGCCCCACCCCCTGAATCCTTCCCGCTCCCCGCACATCTAAACACAACTGAAATAGTCGTTACAACGACTAAACAGGAGTGAGCATCATGACGACCATCCGACCGAGCAACGAGCGTGGCGGCGGCGACTATGGCTGGCTGAAGACCCGCCACACTTTCAGCTTCAACGATTACCACGATCCCAAGTGGATGGGTTTCCGCTCGCTGCGCGTGATTAACGAAGATTGGGTCGCGCCCAGCGGCGGTTTCCCCACTCATCCCCATCGCGACATGGAGATCATCACCTATGTCCTGTCCGGCAAGCTCGAGCACAAAGACAGCCTGGGCACCGGCTCGGTGATTCTCCCGGGCGACGGGCAGCGCATGACCGCCGGCCGTGGCATCCGCCACAGCGAGGCGAATCCGTCCGCAACCGAGTCCGTGCACCTGCTACAGATCTGGATTTTCCCCGACAAGCAAGGATACGAACCCGGCTACGAGCAGAAAAGCTTCCCCGAAGCTGAGAAGCGGGGCAAGCTCCGCCTGATCGCTTCCGGCGATGGCGCCGAAGGCTCGGTAAAGATCAATCAGGACGCGAAGCTGTTCGTCACTCTGCTCGCACCGGGAGAAGAAGTCACGCAGCCGCTCGGCGCCAAGCGCCACGCCTGGCTCCAGGTCGCCAAAGGCGAAGTTGAACTGAACGGCCAGAAGTTGCACCAGGGAGACGGTGCGGCCATAAGCGAAGAAAAAAAGCTGACGATCAAAGCAACGGAAGAAGCTGAAGTCCTACTGTTCGACCTGGTGTAAGTAGATCGCGTAGGGGCGGACGCATTCGTCCGCCCAGTCGCGCGAGAGCGCGATACTTCATTCCGTCCTGATCCCTGCCGCCCCCATCAACCTCCCCGTTACACCCTTTTCTCCGCGAAAGCTGAACAGCAGCTCCGTATGGCACGCCGTACACGGCGCCATCGCATCGATATTCTGTGCCAGCACGCCCGCATCCAGCAGTTGTCGCCGGTTCGCTTCGACGAGATCGAGAAAAAGTTTCACCGGCCATTCGCTGTGTCCCGGAGCGCGCGCCGTCAGGAACAGCAACGGATATTTCTCCCGCACCGGGTCAGATTCCTTGACTTCGCGGAACAAGCTCCCGGCGTAGGCAAACTGCGCTTCAAACCTGGTGCGCACTTCTTCGCCCACTTCGTAGCAGCAGCCCCGTATGCCCGGTCCAATCGCCACCACCAGATCCCGTGGATCGCTCCCGAAGTGTTTCCGCATCTCGCCGACACCTTTCTCGACGATCCGCTTGACCGTGCCGCGCCAGCCTGCGTGAAAAACGCCGACAGCTCGCCGCTTCCCATCCGCCACAATGATGGGAAGGCAATCGGCAGTCTGCACCGCCAAGAGCAGCCCCGGAGTATCCGTGACCATCCCGTCTCCAGCCAGCGGTCGTTCCGGAATCCGGTCAACGCGCATGCTGTCAACTCGATGGATCAAATCGGAATGAACTTGCCGCAGCGCAACCAGCGGCCAGCTTTTGCGTCCGTTCGCAACGCCGAGTTCTTTCAGAAAAAGCTCGCGGTTGCGCTCGACGGACGCGCGCGAGTCCTGCTTCGTGAACCCAAGATTCAGCGTATTCCCGCCGTAGGCGCGCGATACTCCGCCCAGCCGCGTCGAGAAGGCATGCACCAGCCAGGCCAGCCTGTCCAGCTTCTCAGAACGCAAAAGTTGTAGTTTGTTCTTTGCGGCGCGATTGGTGACCACAGTTCGATAATACCCCGAGTGATCGGGGCATCGGGGCATTGAATCATTTGAAGATCGGCTAGAGGTTTTCAATGATTCAATGGCTCAATGATTCAATGCCCCGATGACTCACTTCTTCTTCACCATTTCCGCATCAATCTGGATCTTGACGCTATCTCCAACCACTGCCTCACCCGTCTTGAGAAGGTTGTTGTAGACCAGATTGAAATCCCTGCGGTTGATGTTCGTTGTCGCGGAAATTCCGCGTCGCGAATTACCCCAGGGATCGCTCATTTCAGGAGTAGGTCCATCAACGTCGAGCGTGACTTCATGTGTGGTTCCGTGGATGGTCAGATCGCCAATTACTTGCAGCTTCCCGCCGCTGCTTACCATCCGTTTGGACTTGAATTCGATGGTCGGGTACTTTTCGACGTCAAAGAAATTAGGGCTTCTAAGATCTTTGTCCCGCGCCTCAACCCTTGTATCGACCGAACCGACGTCGATGCTGGCCGACACCTGCGACTGCGTAATGTCTTTCTCGTTCAGGACGACGCTGCCCGTCACCTTCGTAAAACTCCCAGTTACATTCGAAATCGCCAGGTGACGCACGGTAAACTGCGCGGTCGAGTGCGCCGGGTCAAGGTTCCAGTTTGAGGTCTGCGCGAGCGCCGATAGACTCGCGAGAAGCGCGATCGCGGAAGCTAAACCAATTCGTTGCGCTGTTTTCAACATGACTATTCAATATCCTTTGTGAGTTTTCCGGAGGCAGCAAGAATTGACGCCAAAGCAGGCGGAAATAGGCGGCTGGCCCCTGCATCGAGTCCTGCCGCCGAACTTCGGTAAATCAGCTTCTGCCAACCAGCGGCGAAGCCAGTTTCTAGTGCTCGACGTCGAAATAAATCTTGGTGGTGGCGCGGTATTGCAGAACCTTGGCTCCGTCCAGTTGCATGTCGAGTGAATCCACATGCGCCCACTTGATGCCGCGAACGGTTTTCGCCGCCTCCTTCACGGCAACCTCCGCCGCCTTAGCAAAACTATCTTTCGAAACCCCGACCACATCGATAACTTTCTGAGTCATTCCACTATCCTCGTTGTCCCTGGGAATTGTACGCCGAACTGTACCTCGGAATTGTACCGCGACTGGCTCAGCGTGCGGCCAGATTAGCGCCGGCTGTCGGGTGAGAAACGCACGGCACCGCGACGGTTTCCGAATAGCCCGAACACAAAGGCCGCGCAAAAGGTTCGCGCGGCCTGGATGTTTTTCGTGCGCATCGATTTTATTACTTGTCGCCGGCGATGCCGCTGACCGCCTGTTCGGCGACATGCTCCGGCTCGACTGGATTGATCTTCACCGTGGCCAGTATCTTCTCCAGCTGGGCGAAGACTTCGTCGCGGTTGACGTGCGCAACACCGCCTTCGGTCGCAAATCCTTCAGTGCCCAGGCCTAAGATGTATTCGTAGCAGGCTCCATTTTCGTAGCGGTGATAGTACTGCGTTTCGGCTTGCGCCACGACACTGGCGGAGAAGTTTGAAGTCATCTCCATTTCGGCCGAGCCGATTTTGACCTTCTCGGCGTCGACCGGCTCGCCGTCGGCATTGCTCGTGTCGACGAAGGCGAAGTGCGCGCACTCCTGCTCGGAGACGCTGCGATTAACATTCACGTTGAAGAAGGCGGATGCAAAATCGGTGCCGGGATACGAACGGTCGGGCAGTGCAACGGTCGCGACCGCAACACCGCCGGGCTGTACGAAGTTCATCGGCACATCACCCACGCCGGCAAGCTGGGGCGGCGCTTGGTCGCCCGAGGTCAGCGCGAACCTACGCGGATAGAGGAACGAAACTCCGGAGTTGGGGTCGCTATAAGTGACGTTCGCGGGACGTTTCTTCGGCGTCTTTTTTGCGGGCGCAGGTAACGCTGCAGCGGTTGGGGAGGTTGCAGGCGTCGCCGTGATCGCGGGCGTTGCCGGAGTTGACGCGGTGCTGGACACGCCGGCCAGAGCCGGTTGTGAAGATTGCTTCGAGCACGCGCTCATCGCGAGCAGCAGCCCGAGAATTGCGAGGCCTGCGATCATAGCCAGCTTCTGCTGCCGCGACCAGGACGAAAGCGTCGTCCCAGAGACTGTGTTGTTAGTTGCATTGTTACTAGATTTCTTGTCACCGGATTTCCAAGTAGTTGCCATTGTGTCACCTCCTCTGCGGCTGGCGCAGTCGGAAGTGATAGGGCAGGAGAGCGGCCAAATGGGCGGCCATTGATGCGAAGCGACTTATGGGTGAACCCGGCGCAAGACCGTGTGCGCCGCCAGACACGCCGTGTGGCAGGCAACACGCCGCCCGAGGGCCGCAGCGCTTCCCGCTAGAATGTTTTTGTGGAAAATGCCTTTGTGAACGACGTCTCGCTTCATTCCTCTCCTGGTTCTCCCTCTGCTAGTTCTAGCGGACGTTATCGCGGACGCCTGGCGCCGTCGCCGACGGGGCTGTTGCATGTTGGCCACGCGCGGACCTTCTGGATCGCGGCGCAACGGGCGATCGAGAATCGGGGAACTTTGATTTTGCGGAATGAGGATTTGGATCCGCAACGCTCGGGGCCGGAATTTGCTCGCGCCATGATTGAAGATTTGCGCTGGCTGGGAATTCGTTGGAGCGAAGGGCCGGACTGTGGCGGCCCGTACGGCCCTTACTCGCAGAGTGAGCGCCGGGCGCACTATCTGGAGGCGTGGCGGCGGCTGCGGCGTGGCGGCTTTCTGTATCCGTGCACTTGTTCGCGCAAGGATCTTGCGCTGGCGGCGAGCGCTCCGAATGATGCCGATGATGAGCCGGTGTATCCAGGAACCTGCCGTGAGCGCAAGGATGCGGCTGAGTTCACAGAGCCTGCGGGCGTGAACTGGCGGTTCCGCGTTCCCGAGGGCGACGTGGTTGAGTTCGCGGATTTGAATCTGGGCCGGCAGCGCTACGTTGCAGGTAGCGATTTTGGCGACTTTCTAGTCTGGCGGCGCGACGATGTTCCCGCTTACCAACTCGCGGTCGTGGTCGACGACGCGGCGATGAGGATCACGGAAGTCGTGCGGGGCGCGGATTTGCTGAAGTCGACAGCGCGGCAACTGCTCTTGATGCGTGCGCTAGGGTATGACGCTCCGGACTATTTTCATTGCGAACTGGTGCGGGACGCCGCTGGAGTGCGGCTGGCGAAACGGCACGATGCGCTGAGCGTCCG
>JBEKFN010000301.1:0-5425 GCA_050013295.1 Terriglobales bacterium | reverse complement strand
CCAGAGAGTTCATGAAGCGGCACAACGGCGAGCCTTCGAAGTAGCGAGCGCAGTCTTCTTCGCGCACCGAGACGGCGAAAGGACGAAAGGACTCGCGGTGCTTCACGTAATCGTTGAGATTCTCCGAAACGTATGGCGCCCACGGCGAAGCCAGAATGCTGCGATTGCCAAGGGCTCGAGGGCCGAACTCCGTGGCTCCGTGGAACCAGCCAACGATTTTACCGGCCCGCAACAATTGGACGGCGGAATCCAGCGTTTTCTCGCCGGTGTAATGCAAGGTGTAGCGGGCTTTCACATTGTCGAGGACGTCCTTGATTTCTGTGCGCGCGAAGATGGGCCCCCAATACACAGAGCGGACTTCCGGGTTGCGCGGCTTGCCCATCTGCTGATGCCAAATCCAGGCGGTCGCGCCCAGCGCACATCCTGCGTTGCCGGGAGCGGGCGGAACGAAAATATTCCCCACGCCAAACTTGCGCTCCAGAGAAGCCACGAGAAGCGTGTTGTGAAATACGCCGCCTCCGAGGCAGATCTGCTGAAGGCCGGTTTTCTTCTGAAAGGATGCGAGCAAGTCGGAGATCAACTCCGTGATAGCGGCCTGCACGCTGCTGGCAAGATTTCGTTTCTGCGTGGCCGTGAACTCTGACTCCTCGGCGGGAAGACCGAGTCGATCAAACAGGAATGAGGAGGGCACGAACCCGCCAGTGAGGTTGCGGCGGAAATAGCGGAGATCGAGTTTGGGGAACACTTCACCGGGACGGCGGAGCACGCGGAGAAAGATGTCTTTATATACCGGCTCGCCTTCCAACCCCAGCCACTGCGTCTTGTGTTCTTCTCTCGACGGAATAAAGCCAAGCAGGTCGGTCACTCGCGAATAGACCCAGCCAATCGAGTTCGAGTAACACATAGTGTTTCGGACTCGAATCTGGCTGCCTTCTCCAACGGCAAGCAACCCGGCTTTCCCATCCCCTTCGCTGTCGAGCGTGAGAATCATTGCCTTGTCGAACGGCGAGAGAAAAAATGCGCTGGCCGCGTGGCAGGAGTGATGGTCGAGGCTGACAACCTTGTGCGTATCCTGCAGACGGTGTCGCAAGATACGAACGTCAATCCACTCCCTGGCAAACCGGCGCAGTTCCTTTCCCTGTTGGTAGCTTGTGGCGATCGGAGCGGCAGGCGACAGGCGACGACGGGAAAAGGCACGACGTCCCCAGCCGCGAAACGAATCGCTGGCGATGGCGACTACATCAAGGTCGCTCCAAGTGACGCCGCCCTTCGACAGGCAGTATTGAATGGCGGCCTCGGGGATGCCTCGTGGAGCGCTCGGCTGCAGTTTGTGGTTCTCGATGGCAGCCTCAATGGCGCCGTCGCGCACCAAGGCAGCGGCCGAGTCGCTTTTGGACAACGATGACAGACCAAGTATCAGCATGAAAAACACGCCCCTGCGGTGTGGATTCCTCGGCAAAGGGGAACGCGTACGCAGGAGTACTGTATGTTGCAAAGACTCTCCGATGGGGCAGTTCCCGCCCAGAAGATTTCCCAAGCGGTGTCTGTGCTACTCCGCGGTTCCAGTCGGCCTTCCCTTTTGTGCCACCAGAAATCCCGCCTAATCCGAGGCTTCAAGCACTGACCCATGCCAGCCCAGGCATCGTGCATTCTACGGAACCTTAACCTTTACCGCGATTGTGAAGCCGCTTTCGCGACCACGCTGGTCGACCGCCGTCACGGCGTAATAGTAAGTAGTTCGGCTTTTGACCAGACGGTCCTCATAGGTCGTGCCAGAAACGTCGGTGGCTATTCTCTCGTACGGTGTCTTTGGATTTGTTCGGCGGTACACGTTGTAGCCGACGACGGTAGCTTTGGGAGTGGATGGGGACGCGTGCCAGGTGAGATTGACGCTGTGCTGCTTGGATTCCTTGCAAAAACCCGCCAATTCCGCGATTGACAGAACCAATGTGACCAGCAGAATCCTTCGAGCATTTGCCGTCAGGACGGTTTGCACCCGAAAATCATGTCGATTGGAGCTCATTCTCACCCGTTGTGTCGATAAAAGGAGGCGTCTCCATCAGTTACTGAAGTCACGGCTCCACACTTGCGAAAGAGTCGCACTTTCTTGCAACCGGTTGCAAGAAGTATCATCTTGACATCGGCTTACGCCAAAAGTTTTATATTGCCTGTTCAAGTATTCCCTGAAAGAACCAAGCGCCAAGGCTGCTCCGGTCAGGTCAGCCCCGGCCCCCAACCAATCCACTGTCTCGCGTTGAAATCAAAAAGCGGATTGAAGTATCTAAAATACCGGCTAAGCAACTGGAATATCAGGACCGAGATCCACTTGATGCGCGGGAATGCTGGAGGTTCCCGCCTTCCGGATCAGTCCGGCCAATTGACGGATCGTGCGCGCCTCAAACAGAGTGGAGAGGTTCAAATCCTGCCGATAGGTCTTCTTGATCTTGCTGAACATGCGAACGGCAATCAGCGAATGGCCGCCCAAGTCGAAGAAATCGTCGTCAGGACCAATCGTCTCCACTCCCAACAGTTCCTGCCACCACTCAGCGAGAACACTTTCAATCTCGCCCTCCGGCTTCGCCGTGTTTGTTGGCGGAGCTACCGTTACTAACGGTCTTGCCGGTCTTCCCGGGAGACCACCACGCACCACGATGATGCCAGCGGGCATATCGGAAGAGAGAATCCGATCGAATGCCTTGATCCCGTCCGCCGATGACATTCCCTCAAACAGTTCCGCTGGCTCGCCGTAAGTCACGGGCGCCCGCAGCTGGGGCACGGGCGCAGGATTGTCCGAGGTAGCTGCGATGCGCCGCAAGGCAAATTCTTCGATCTCCGCGAGCACGTGGCCATCGCCGTCGAGGAGAGTAAAACTGAAAGTCGCGATCTCGCGTTGCGTCGTATGCTCCTGACGACAACGGATGTGACTGTAAAATCGCGCGGGCAGCGGGCGGTAAAGCGTAATCCTCTTGTAAGACAATGGAAGATAGATGGCTTCGGACTCTTCGTAGCCCTGAATGAGATAGAGCGCGGATCCCGTGGCCAGGTCAAGCAGAGCCGGATGCACCGGCCACGTCTCGATATCCGCGGAAAAGTTTTGCCCCAGTTGCAATTCCGCCAGCGCCTCAAGCTCTCCGATGTGCAGACTCTGAAGATTTCGCCAGCGCGGGCCGAAATCGAAATACCGCTCCTGGCGGGTTCGATGCCGCTCATCAAAATCGATGCGGCGTGAAGAACACCGCGCGCGGATTTCCGCCACATTCTGGTCCGCAGGCGTGCGCTTCTGGTTGCGTGCAATCTGTCCGGATGCGTATTCGGTCCATTCCTTGTCTTTTGCCAGAATCGAGAAACGGAAACCGGAGCGTTGGCGGTGCAGGCGTACCAGCACCTCTTTTGTTTCATCAAGAGCGACGGTAAGAGGCGCCAGGAAGAATACATCTTCAAAATCGACGCCCGGCTCGAACTTGTCTTGGGCCAGCGCCGCTGCCGCCAGTTGCAGGTACCCCGTGCCCGGAATGAGGGCGGCGCCGTTCTTGAAGCGGTGCTCGCTGAGCAACCAGTCTTTCTCGCAGCTCAACGAGGCCGAGTAAACCGTCTCGGTCGTGGTCTGTACCAGTCGTCTACCCAACATGGGATGACTGCCAGCAACGTCGCGGCCCGCCAGGCCCACATCGGCCCACAACCCCCAATTCACGGCCGTAACCGGTTGCCCGGCTTGGCTGGCGGCGAACGCATCCAGAAAAGCGTTTGCGGCAGCGTAGTCGACTTGCCCGGGGGGTGGAGCGAGAGAACTGATGGACGAGAACAAAAGCAGGAAATCCAGCTTGTTGTTGCCGAGCGCCTGCTGCAAAACCAGCGCGCCTTGAATCTTCGGCGCCAGCACGCGAGCAGCGCTCTCGCGAGTCTTGATCTGCAGCGGCTCATCTTCGATCAAGCCCGCGGCATGGATCACGCCATGAATGTCGCCAAAGCGTTGCCGCGCAATCCGTAGAGCCTCCGCCATCTGCTTGGAGTCGGTCACATCGGCAGAAATGGTCAGAACCTCTGCGCCCGAGGATTCTATTTCGCGCAGCTTCGCGATTTTCTGCCGCGCGCCGTTCGCGCCATTCGATTTGTCGAGAGCAGCTTGCCACTCCGACGCCGGTGGAAGCGGCGTGCGTCCCACCAGCACCAGTCGCGCATGAACAGTTCGCGCCAAGTGTTCGGCAACGACCAGACCGATCCCTCCCAGTCCGCCGACAATCAGGTAGACTCCCTTTTCTCTTAAACGCGTGCCCGAGGTTTGCGTGCGGAGATTGGTTGACTCGAAGGTCTCCACCCAGCGCTCAGACTGCCGGTAAGCGACGCAGGAATCCGAGCTGCGGAGAGAACACTCCGCGACGATATCGATAGCCGTTCTTCTCAGATCCTGAATATTCCGGTCGAGATCGATGCTACGGCAGAACGCGCCGGGAAACTCCTTCGGGATGACCCGCACGGGCCCAAGCAGCGCCGCCCGCGCAGGTTCGACCACGTTCTCTCCAGAAACCGATTGCAATCCGTTCGAGATGCACGCAATCTCCACCGCGCCCAGGTCCTGATCGCCCCACGCTTGCGCGAGGAACAGAAGGCTGTAGAAACTCAAGTTCAACGTCTGATCTAGAGATTGGCCAGCGGTTGCGCCCGTGACCGGCCACAGGTGGATGATTCTCGTTGGCGGATGCTCGCGCTTGACAATGTCTTTGAGCAGTTCGTCGTAGTCGTCTCGCACGCCGGGACGAATTGCGTACGAACCAGCGCCCCTGCGCTTGTACTTGTCACCGACGACAACTTCCAATACCTCATGGCCGGATGTCTTGAGCTGCTTTGAAATCTCGCGGCCCAGACCGGTCTCATCGAGAAACAGCAGCCAGCACGCATGATCTGCAGAAGCGGTCTTTTCGGCCGGAGACTTTTTCCAAACGCGCCGATGGAACCACTGCTCACTCTGCGCCGCTTCAGCACTGGGAGCGGCAGGACCGGGAACAACCTCGGCCGCCTCGCTGGCAAGAACCTTCCCCCCAGGTTCAATCCAGTAGCGCTGGCGTTCAAATGGGTAGGTTGGCAGAGAAACGCGATGTGGCTCTTCTCCGGCATGGAGCGCATTCCAGTCAATCGACAGACCCGCGATCCAGAGTTGTCCCATGGTGTTAAGCAGGAACACCGCATCGGAGACCTGTTCCTGCGGGTGCCGCATGGAAGCTACGACCTTGGAGCTTTTCGGCTTGCCAGGGTGCTGGCGCGTCAACGAAGCGAGCGCTTGGCCGGGGCCAACCTCCAGCAATACCCGCGCCGGGTCGCGGAACAATTCGGCGAGCCCTGCGGAGAAGCGCACGGTATTTCGCAGGTGCTTGGTCCAATAGTCTGGATCGGTGGCTTCAGCAGCCGTGATCCACGTGCCGGTGACATT